>CADEFG010000524.1 GCA_902826505.1 uncultured Acidobacteriota bacterium | reverse complement strand
CAGTCAGGAAACCGTGACGGTGACGAGCGGCGATATCGCGACCCAGGTCAACAGCACCGACCAACAGCTTTCGACGCTGATCAATAACCAGAA
Source organism: uncultured Acidobacteriota bacterium (assembly GCA_902826505.1). Lineage (GTDB taxonomy): Bacteria > Acidobacteriota > Blastocatellia > Pyrinomonadales > Pyrinomonadaceae > JAFDVJ01. The sequence goes on along the minus strand of CADEFG010000524.1, from coordinate 4,039 downwards.
AATTCAGGATTTGCCGCTTTTGTCGCGCAATCCGTCCGCCCTTGTTTTGCTGGCGCCGGGAACGGTGCAGACCGATTCGGGTCTCGGCGGCTTTTCGGTCAACGGTTCGCGTGAGCGCAACAACAATTTTTTGGTTGACGGCGTCGACAACAACGACACGGACGTGCCCGGAATTCCGGGCGGCATCGCGACTCCGAATATTGACGCGACCGAAGAATTCCGCGTTATCACGGGAAATTTCAATGCCGAATACGGGCGCAACACGGGCGGCATCGTGACGACCGCGACCAAGCGCGGCGGCAACGCTTTTCACGGCGGAACGTATCTTTATTATCGCTCGGACAAATTCGGGGCGCGTAATTTCTTTGACACGACCGGCGACACCGACCCGCTCGACCGCAAACAATACGGCGTGTCGATCGGCGGTCCGATCGTTAAAGACAAATTATTTTTCTTCTTCAACTACGAAGGCGACCGTCAAAAATCCGGTGCCCAGCAGTTTCGGTTGGTGCCGACGGCTGCCGCCCGAACAGGCATTTTGGCGACTCCTGCCGCGACCAACAATCCGACAACAAACGGAAACAACGGAAGTTTCGGGGTTTTAGACATTCGCCAGGGCGCATTTAATAACAATCTCCCTACAGCACTCGGCGTCGATTTGCCGTTCAGCCCGGTTTCGCTCGCAATTTTGAACAGAATTTTCCCGCTTCCGAATCTTCCGTCGGGCAGTGCACGGGTTTCACCCGCACCGGGAGTTTTTGACTATTACACATTCGGCTACACGGCGCGCAACGATATTGATTCGATCGCGACGCGCATTGATTATCAGATCAACGACCGAAATACTTTAACGGGCAGCATTAACTGGTCGAAAGGAAAATTTTCGCTCGGCGCACCGACTTTCCCCGAATTCGGCGATGAGCTTCTTTCGCCGCAAACGGGTGCGGTCTATGCTTTTAATTTGATTTCGACGATTTCGCCGAACATCGTCAATGAATTCAGATTCGGGATCAATCGCGCCAAAGCCGATTTTAACGGTCCGGGCGACGGCGATGTTCCGAATTCGATCAACGACGCGGTAAATTCCGTCTTCACGGCAAACAATGTCCCGACCTTGAATTTCGGTTCGGCAAACGCCAACGGGATAAATCTGATCACGCCGTTCACTTCGATCAATAATTTCAGCACGCAAGGTCGGACGACCGGAACGACCACCATCGGCGATTCGCTGACCTGGGTCAAAGGCAAACACACCTGGAAATTCGGCGGCGAAATGCGTTCGATCTTTTCAAACGGCGCGAGCAATTTCAGCCGGCAGGAAACGGTTGATTTTTCACTGGCGACGAGTTTCGACTTTCCGATCGTGCAGTATGTGGACGGCGGCGGCGTGACCCGCGATCTGCCGACGACCGGCGCGGGCGGGCTCATCAACGATTATCTGAGCTATCTTTCGGGGATCGTTGCTTTTCAGACCCAGACGCAGTTTTTTGACGCCGGTAACACGCGGGTTGACAACGATTTTCGCCGTTACCGGACAACCGAATACGGAGTTTTCGTGCAGGATACGTGGCGCATTCGTCCGAATCTGACGCTAAATCTCGGGCTTCGTTACGAATTCAATCGGGTTCCGTATGAAAAAGACGGCTTGCTTTCGAATCTTGTCGATCAGGATGCAAGCGGTCCGACTCCGGCGGGCGGCTTTGCTTTCCAGACGGTCGGCAAAAATTCAGCGAATCCCGACATCGGTTTGTGGGACAGCGATTGGAACAATCTCGCCCCGCGCTTCGGTTTTGCTTACAGTCCGAATTTTGACGGCGGATTTTTGGGCAAACTGTTCGGTGCGCCGGGCAAGTCTTCGATTCGCGGCGGTTACGGACTTTTCTACGACCGCGTTTTTACCAATCTTTTCGGAAATTCAAGCGGAAATCCGCCGTTTTCAACTGCCATTTTTGAAATTCCGCTCAATGGTTCCGGCGGATTTTTGATTGATGATGCGGCACGTCTGGCAAGCCGTGTCGGGACGAATCTCGTTCAGGACGGCGAAGAATTAGGTCTTGCCGTGATTTTTCCGAATGCGCGCAACAACATCCTGCAGAAAAAATTTGTGACGCCGAACAGCGTGAGCTGGAACTTCGGCTTTCAACGCGAACTCGGCAACCAATTTCTGTTGGAAGTTGATTATGTCGGAACGAAAGGAGCGAATCTGATTCGCTCGGTTGATGCGCAATTAACGAGCGTCGCCCGCGTCAATGCGATCACGGGTTCAAATAATCCGATCACTTCAAGTACGCGGACAAATTATCTGAACGGCACTTTAAATCAGGCGTTCGGACAAAACAGCGCGTTTTTGATTACGTCGATCGGCAATTCGAGATACGACGCGATGCAGCTTCGCGTGACAAAGACCTTATCGAGCAAGCGTTTCGGGCTTGGACAAATTCAGGGTTTCTACACGTGGAGTCATTCGATTGACGATGCGGCAGACGCACTGGTGACGGGCACGAGCGACCGCAGTTTGCCGCGCGATTCTTCGGGTTTCGCGGGCGGTTTCCGGCTTGAGCGCGGCGATTCGAGCTTTGATGCGCGGCATCGTTTCGTGCTCAACTTTATTTACGAACTGCCGTTCCGCTCGACCAACGGTTTTGTCAATCGTTTGATCGGCAACTGGACGCTTTCGGGAATTTATCAGGCACAGACGGGTTATCCGTTCAGCGTCTTTATGAATGCCGTTGACCGGCAGGGAACCGGCTTGAGCTCACGCGCCACTTTTGCGAACGGCGGCAACGCTTTTGCGACGAATCAAACTCCCGCCAATGCCCGCGTTTACACCGGACCAGACCGTTCGCTGTTTGCCTCGACGGTTCCGTTCGACGGAAATCAGGGCAATGTCGGACGAAGCATTTTTCGCGGACCGAAATTTGCGAACTTTGATTTTTCGCTGATCAAACGTATTCCGATTACCGAAAGAATGCGTTTCACGATCCGGGCGGATTTCTTTAATATGTTCAATAAAGTTAATCTCGGAATTCCGATCAGCGACGTTACCGCGAGTAACTTCGGGTTGTCGACAACTGCCGGTGCGGCGCGGATCGTTCAATTTGCCGGACGGTTCGATTTCTAAATTCTCTCAAATTCAGATTTTAGACGACGGTTCAAAAGACCGTCGTCTTTTTTTGTCAAAACCGCTGGCTGGTGCGAATGGATAAACGCCGGCTGCCGGAAGTTTGACGACGTCGCGAGCGTGTTTTGTGAGGATTTAAAAAAATCGTCACAAACTGTTTTTTGGCGGTGTTCTCTTTTTACAGTTCTGTCCAAAATTTTGGAAAAAACTTTTTATATTGAAACATTTTTTAATTTTTGTGCGTTAATTTTACTGTCCTGTTTTAACAATTGTCCTACAAATAATGGTTTTTCTTAGTTTGACACGCAATTTGCGTCAATTAAGATATTGCTGTCTTTTGTCAGTTAGAAAAACGTTGGCTAAATGTAAATATTTGTTGTTGTTACAGCAACTTTTTAAAGTTTGGCAACATCGTATTTTCTAATAGTTTTTCTAACTTCATTAGCGATTTAATTATGGGCGACAATGTTTTGCAGTATGAATTCGAAGACTATGTGCTTTTGCCTTCCCAGAGGCTGCTTTACCGCGGCGGACAACCTGTTCCTCTGAAATCGAAAGTTTTTGAAACGTTGCTGACGCTCGTTCGTCATCAGGGCGAATTGCTGACGAAGGACGAGCTGATGGCAAAAATCTGGGGCAATAGTTTTGTTGAAGAAGCAAATCTGACGCAGAATATTTTTACGCTGCGAAAAGTCTTCGGCGAAAACCCGCGTGACCATAATTTTATCGTCACCGTTCCGGGGCGCGGTTATCGTTTTGTCGCCAAGGTTGAAACGATCACCAGATCAAAAAGCGAAAATCATTTAAACGGCGCAAACCCGGCAGGCAACGGCGCCAGCAAATCGCTCGCCGTTTTGCCGCTCAAATTTTTGGTTCCGAAAGAAGCTGAAAGCAAGAAATATCTCGGTTTGGCAATTG
>CADEFG010000523.1 GCA_902826505.1 uncultured Acidobacteriota bacterium | reverse complement strand
ATCGCGACGTTTCTGTTAAATCTTTTTTATGTCGGTCAACTCAAAGCGATGCCGCCGATCCTGCGTTCCGACGCGGGCACGAACACCGTCATTCGTCCGCTCGCCTATTGTCAGGAAGCGGAAATCGCGAAATACGCCGAAGAGCGTGGGTTTCCGATCATTCCGTGTAACTTGTGCGGTTCGCAGCCGAATATGAAACGCGCGCGGGTTAAAAATCTGGTCAGCGAACTCGAGAAGGAAATTCCGTTTATCCGCAGCTCGATCGTCACGGCGCTGACCAATGTGACGGGTTCGCATCTCCTGGATAAAGAGCTTTACGATTTTGAAAATTTCGCGCCGCTGATCAAGCAGATTCCGGCGGGACACGGCAGCGTCGAACGAGAACTCGACGCGGTTTTCGATCATTCGGAAGAAAACCTGGCGGGTGCCAGAATGCCGTTAACGATCGTCGAATCGCTGATAAATTAGACCGAGGTTTTTTATCGCAAAGAGCACAAAGAAATTATAAAAATCTTTGTGCTCTTCGTGCTTTTGCGATGCCTTAAATCCGTCTCTGAAATTAAAATTTCACATCACGCGGCGCGAACATTTTATCGTCGACCGGAACGTTATGTTTGACCGATGTGATGATTGTGACAATGTCGCCCATCGAAGGCGTGGAATTGACCGATTTAAAGGGCAATTTGATGCCGTCAACATCTCGATAATCCGAAAAAACTGACGTATAAGGAAGCGTGTTTTCGCTCGTGCTTGATGAAACGACGCCGCGCCGTTTTAGGAGCAAAAATGTTTTGGTCGAGTAAAGCTCCGTCACTTTCGTGCCTTTTTCGGGCGTAAATTCGACCGCGTAGCATTCTTCGTCGCCGACCTTTTCAATTCCTTTGACTTCGACGGTTTTGTAATTCGATTTCCAGTTCAGAGGTGCGAGCAGATCCGCGCCGAGTTTTACATCTTCGAGTTTTTTGCCCGAATATCTTTCGACCGGCGCAAACGTATAAAGCTCTTCGCCCTTTGTCCCGTCGAAAAATTCAAAGCCTTTGGCGATGGTTTTACCCAACGCGGTCAGGGTTGTTTCGCTCGCCGATTTATTCGGCGCTTTGGCGTAAGTGGCGGCAGTTCCCTTAACGCCCTGATTTATCAAATCGATCTCGACCACCGTCACGCGCGACGTAATGCGCCGCCAATTCGCCTCGCCGCCCGCCGCTTCGATCGTTTTTGCCATCAATTCGTCAACCGTGATGCGCGGCGCCTCTTCAGCTTTTCCGTCAGCTTTCTTGAATTCAAATTCGCCTTCGGGCTGGACGACGACCAGGCTTTCAACTTTATTTGCCGTGTCGCGTTTGACCTTCAAAAAATAGGTGTCGGGCAATGGCGCCAAGCTGAAATTATCCTTTGATTTTTCGCCCAAAGAATATGGCTGTTGACCTTCGATATTGAAAGTCACTTTTCCGTCAGCTTCGCTTTTGACTTCAACGATTGACTTGCCGTTCGGCGCCAGATATTTTCCGATCAGTTCTTTGGCTGCTTCGTTGTTTGCCGTTTTTGGCGCGGCACCGATTTTCGGCAGAGTGTAATTGCCTTGGGGCTGTTCGAGATAAAGCGAATCGTCTTTGAAAGTTATAAAAAATCCGTCGGGCGCGCCGTTTAATTTATAGCGGCGCCCGCCGATATTTTCCAAAGTATAGAGCGGCTGATTCGGCACGACCGTGACGAGCTTGCCGTCCTGCATTTTGACCTCGAGATCAAAACCGGCTGCCGCAAAATTGTATTTGCCGACTTCTTTTTCGAGTTCGTTTGCCGCAATTGTCTGCATTTTGTTCGGATTTCCGAGAACATTTTCCCAGACGATCGGCATCAGTTCACTGCCCAAACTTGAACCCGAAACATTCGTGAGCATCACGAAACCGAGCTTCTTTTCGGGAATCATCGCGACAAGCGCGTTAAAGCCGTCGATATTTCCGCCGTGTTCGACAACCTTTAAACCGTTCCATTCGCGCAAGAACCAGCCCAACCCGTAAGCGATCTTGCCGTTCGGCGCGATGTTCATTTGCTTTTTGGTCCATTCTTCAAAACCTTTTTCGCTGACCAGCCGTTTATCGTTCACGCTGCCGCCGTTCATGACAAACGTGATCCATTTCGCCATATCGCGCGCCGATGAATTGATCGAACCGGCAGGCGCGACCTGATCGATATCGCGGAACGGCAGTTTGCGCGTTTCTTTGGTGTCGAAATTGTATTCGTAGCCAAACGAAAAGTCTTTTGTTTTTTGCATTTCACTCATCGACATCGTCGAATTCGTCATTCCCAAAGGCTTGAAAATTCGTTCGGGGACAAATTTTTCCCAGGTCGTTTTCTGCACCTGCGCGGTGATTTCGCCGGCGGCGGCAAACATTATGTTTTGATAAAAAAACTTTTCGCGCAGCTTTGCCACCGGTTTCGCAAGCCCGACAACCTGGATCAATTCCTGACGATTCAATTTGCCGGTAATCATCGCGAGATCCGTCCGGTTCAAACCCGAAGTATGCGCCATCAAATCGCGGACGGTCATATTTTTATCGGTTTCCGCGTCATACATTTTGAAATACGGCAGATATTTTTTTGGTGAATCGTCGAGATTGACCTTGCCTTCGTCCGCCGACATCAAAACCGACAAAGCCGTAAAAGCTTTGGTTGCCGAACCGATCGCAAATTCGGTGTCGGGCGTGACGGCGACCTTGTTTTCAAAATCCTTGTAACCGAAACCCTTCATAAAAATAATCTCGCCGTCTTTGACGATCACGAGCGCCATTCCCGGAATGCCGAGCTCCTTGCGCCGCGCTTCGGTCTTTTCCTCGACGGTTTGCAGACCTTTCTGCAAATCGGAAGAAACTTGGGTTTGCGGCGCGGAAGTTTGCGCGTAACCGGTTTGCGGCAAAGAAACCGTCAGGATCGAAAATGCGAGGATCAGCGAAAGTACAAATCTCGAATAAATTTTATTAATCATTGCGTTCTCCAAAAAAATGTATAAAACAGTCTTCGTGATTACGCAAATTCGGATAAAAGGTTTTGTTTTCGTTTGCGCGTTTAGCTTTCGGAGAATAATTTTAAAAAGTTTTCCACCTGTGGAAAACTTCGCAAAAAAAAAGACGCAGGGATTTTCTCCGCGCGTCTTTTAAGTTATGAAGAAGCAAAATTCGGCAATTATTACGGTTTGATTCTTTCGGGTTGCACCGCGATCGTCAGTTCGCCTTCCAATCTTCCTTCGCCGGTCAGCGGTCGGTCAATTTCGATTTCGACCAGATATTTTCCCTGCGGAATCCGGTCGATGACGAGTTCGGGCAGTCTGTCCGTCAAGCAAACCCGTTTTGAACGTGAACGAACCAACACCTTGGCGCCGTTTGGCGTCACGCGATATGTTCCGACCGTGATCGTAAAACAACCGCCGTTCCCGCCCGAAACTTCGATTTCTCGGACCTCGCCGCGGACGATGATCCGACCCGCCGGCAATTCAAAAGCCGGGGTCGCAAAAGAAGGCTTTTGTTTGTTAATTTTATAAGCATATTTTTTCGTCTTGCCCGATTGCGCATTTGCCGCCGCTGCAAAAAGCCCCAGAACCGCTAAACTCATCAAAATTCCTTTTACCATTATTTTCAAAATTGCTGTCATTTTCATATCGTTTCTCCTCAATTTATCTAACTGAGACAACTAATTTTTGTGTCTCTCATTGATAACTGACAGATTTCGCAAAAATGTGCCGCAGATTTTTTTTTGAACGAAAGATCAGCGCTCCGAATTACAAAAAAAACCGGATGATTATTGGAGAAACTCAAAAAGTAAGACAAGCAAGAAACTCGAACCGGCGCCAGCGGGGCTATCCGAGTTAAGACCAAAGGACAGATAGGCGTACTAACCAATTTTCTGTCGCAACCATTTTATTTCCATTCTGACGGCGCGCCACAAACCGCCGAGAACTAACCGGACCGGCTTGTTTCCGCTAAAAACCGAGGCAATCGCGTAGAGCGTTCGCAAAGAAATGCGCGGTTTGTTGTAAATGGCGAAAACAGGCTCCCAATTTTCCGGTTGGAGCTTTGCTTTAAAGGCGTCGAGACCGTCGAAATTGTAAAATCTCTGCGCGTGTTTCCGGAGCCACGCGA
>CADEFG010000522.1 GCA_902826505.1 uncultured Acidobacteriota bacterium | reverse complement strand
GGCGAATCCGCGCACCGGCGGCGCGAACATCCTGGACAAGCTGTTTATGACGCGAACGGTCAAGACACATGACGGTCAGATCATCGATATCGCGCCCGAGCCGGCGCGCAATATTTTTTAAATTGTCTTTAAACGGCGCATCGATATCAACCGCGCCGCGGCACGACGGACCAACAACGATCTTGTCCATATAAATGTCGGGCGCATTGAGTAATCCGCCGCGTTCCGCCGCCGCGAGCACGGCGATCGCATTGTTGGCGCCGAGCGCGCACAAATTCGTGCCTTCGAGCGGATCGACGGCAATATCAACTTCGGGAAAATCCGCCCGCGCTTCTTCGGAAAAATTTCCGCCACCGACTTCTTCGCCGATATAGAGCATCGGGGCTTCGTCGCGCTCGCCTTCGCCGATCACGATCCGCCCGCGCATCGGCACGGTGTCCATCACTTCGCGCATTGCTTCGACGGCGACGTGATCCGAGTGTTTGCGGTCGCCCTGTCCCATTGTCTTGGCGGATTCGATTGCCGCCGCTTCCGTTACACGCAAAAAATCCAACGATAATTCGCGTTCAGCTTTGATATTTTTCATTCGATTTTCCTTAAATTGTTATTTGTTAATAATTTTTGGTAATGAAGGCATTTTAGCACTTGTCTTACGGCATTTGACAAGTTAGCCCTGCGGATATTAGTTTTTTATTTTGACTTACGGAAAAAACCAAGGAGTTTTTCAAAAATAATGACTTATATCGTTACCGAGCCCTGTGTTGAATGTAAATATACCGACTGCGCGGCAGTCTGTCCGGTCGAGGCTTTTCACGAACTGCCCGATAAACTTTTGATCAATCCCGATACGTGTATTGACTGCGACGCTTGTTTGCCGGAATGTCCGGTCGAAGCGATTTTTTCGGATATGTCGATTCCCGAAGAATATTTGGGTTGGGTCGAGATCAATCAGGAAGCGGAAAATTATCCGATCATTTCGACCAAACAACCCGCGCTTTACGGTTCGGGTTGTAAAGGTCAGCCCGAATAATAAATTTTCAGAAGTTTTCGAGCGGCGGGTTTTCAGCCCGCCTTTTTGTTGTTTAGTTCAGGTAGGCTTGACACAAAAAGTCGGAGCGGTGCGTTCGGGAATCGGGAATCGAAAATCGGAAATCGATTAAAACCTTAGATCTTGAAGTGAGCCGGACATTCTGCTTGACGATTGACGATTCCCGATTGACGATTCCCACGCTTGGTGACGTGTTTGGGCAAAGCTGTTCAGGTAAATATTGACAAAAACTCTAAAAAACACCGCCACTCTGAAAAAAACCTTGAGTTTTCCTGAAATTTCAGTCTAAAATGTAAAAGTCCTCTGTTTTTAGCAGGATAAAACCGCGTTCAGAATAAATTTAAAAAGAATCTCCTGTCTGACCCGTCCGAAAAGTTTTTATTTCGGCATTGACCGTTGGCAAAATGTTTGATTTTCGCCGCGTTTCTGTGAATACTCTGATCTCAATAATTTAATATTAAAAATCAGTAAAAATCGAAGAATGAGGAATTCTCTGCTTTTTAAGTGTATATTGAATTTGATTTTCCCACGTGACCTGAAAATTGACTGAAAAAATGATGCTCGATGGAATCCCTCAGGATAATAAAATCAAACCGCACGAAGTAGTTGATTGGCGGCTGAAAATTCTCGTGCTTTTCGGGACACGTCCCGAAGCGATCAAACTTGCGCCGGTGATTCACGAATTGAAAAAGAAATTTTTTCAAACAATCGTCGTTTCTTCGAGCCAGCATAAGGAATTGCTCAAACCGCTTTTGAAATTACTCAATATCGAAACCGATTTCGATTTACGGATCATGAAAAAAAATCAGACGCCGAACGAAGTTTGTTCGCGGATTCTGGCAAAGCTGGATAAAATTCTGGCGGAGGAAAAACCCGATCTGATTCTCGTGCAGGGCGACACGACGACGACGCTGGCGGGCGCGCTGGCCGGCTTTAACCGGCAAATCGTCGTCGGGCATGTCGAAGCCGGTCTTCGTTCGGGCAATCTTTACAGCCCGTTTCCCGAAGAATTGAACCGGCGTCTGGTCTCGCAGATCGCTAATCTTCATTTTGCCGCGACCGAGCGCAACCGCCGGAATTTGCTGGCGGAAGACGTGCCGACCGAAAAGGTTTTCGTGACCGGAAATACGGTGGTCGACACGCTGCGTCACATCTTGAAAAATCTCACGCCGAGCGCCCGCATCAACGAATTGATCGAAGAAACAAAAGGTCTCAAAAGAATTTTGCTGACGACGCACCGGCGCGAAAGCTTCGGCGAGCGAATGAGCGGAAATCTTAAAGCTCTGCGCGCATTTGTCGAAAAAAGAAAAGATGTTTGCCTGTTTTTTCCGGTGCATCCGAATCCGAACGTGCAGGAAGTCACGAACGAGATTTTGGCGGGCAAGGAACGTATCTTTTTGCTTGAACCGTTAGACTATAAAGATTTTATCGCGTTGATGAAAAGCACCTGGCTGATCGTTTCGGATTCGGGCGGCGTCCAGGAAGAAGCCCCGAGCCTCGGCAAACCGCTTTTCGTGCTGCGCGAAAATACCGAGCGTCCCGAGGCGATCCGCGCGGGCGTCGCCAAACTCGTCGGCGGAAATTCGTTTACGCTCGCGCGGATGCTCGAAGAAAATTATTCGATCGATACCTGGATAAAATCGGTCAAGGAAGTTTCAAATCCGTTTGGCGACGGCAGAGCGGCGCAGCGCATCGTCAAAATCATCGAGGAGAAATTCACCAAAAAAATAAAGGGCGGGACGACCGTTCAACGGTCGCTTTTCTAAAGTTTAATGAATCAAACTACCCCAAGCAAAAAACATCTTTTGACTGTTTTGGTCGAGGACTATTTTCACGTCGGCGCGTTTGAGAATCTGATCCAGCAGCGAAACTGGTCAAACTTTGAACCGCGCTACGAAAAAAACACGCTTAAAACCTTGGATTTGCTCGACCAGTTCGAGACGAAAGCGACGTTTTTCGTGCTTGGCTGGATCGCCGAACAAAATCCGCGGCTGATTCGGGAGATCGCCTCACGCGGACACGAAGTTGCTTCGCGCGGTTTTTATCACCGTAGTTTGAAAAACCTGACGAACGAGGAATTTCGCGAAGATCTGCGGCGGACAAACCGCAGCCTCGAAGACGCTTCGGGGCAAAAGATCATCGGTTACCGCGCCGCCGAAAAATTAAATTACGAAAAAGACGCGTGGATCTTCGATGTTCTCGCCGAAGAAGGCTTTGTTTACGACGCTTCGTTTCTGCCGACCAAGAAAGATGATAAAAACAAGCGTTTCGCCCATCAAATTCACTCGGGCGGCAAGGCTGTCTGGGAATTTCCCTATTCGACGCGCAATCTCGGGATCGGGCTTTTGCCGATCTCGGGCGGCAATTATTTCCGGCAGATTCCCTACACGCTGATGCGCAAAGCCGTTCGTGAATGGGACGCGCATTACGACGAACCGTTTATTTTTTACTTTCACGTTTGGGAGCTCGATCCCGAACAACCGCGCATCAATGCCGCGTCGCGCTTTAACCGCATTCGTCATTACCGCAAGCTCGATAAAATGGAATGGATCCTGAAGGAAAACATTCAAAAATACGACTTTTGCGATGCGGCGGAATTTCTCGGACTGAGAGACGAAATTCAAGTCCCAAGTCCCAAGTCCCAAGTCCCAAGTCTGAAAATCAAAGACCAAAAACCAAAAACCAAAGACCAAAAACCGATTTCCGTCGTCATTCCTTGTTATAATGAAGAAGCGTCGTTGCCGTATCTCGCCAACACTTTGCGAAGCGTCGAAGCGAATCTGTCGGAAAACGGTTTTCAGACGAATTTTATTTTCGTTGACGATTGCTCGAAAGATAAAACGCTGGCAAAGCTGAACGAGCTTTTTGGCGGGCGAGACAATTTTAAGATCGTTCGCCACGAAACAAATCAGGGCGTCGCGGCGGGAATCATGACGGGCATCAAAACGGCAGACACGGAGATCGTTTGTTCGATGGATTGCGACTGCACTTACGACCCGCACGAGCTTGTCAAAATGCTGCCGCTCTTGACGGAAAACGTCGATCTGGTGACGGCTTCGCCGTATCACAAATCGGGCTGCGTCCGAAA
>CADEFG010000521.1 GCA_902826505.1 uncultured Acidobacteriota bacterium | reverse complement strand
AGCCGAATCCGGATTTGAAAACGAGCGAACGACGCGCCGGTAACTCGATTCCGGATCCGGCATATTTCAATACGCAGCTTCAATTGCTCAACAGTGAAAATCTGCTCCGCCGCGTCGTCAAGGAATTAAGTTTGGACAACAACAAGGAAATCCAGCAAGCGCGCGCCGAAGAATCGGTTTCGGCATGGCGTTCGATCCTCAAAGCCGTCGGTCTTGCCAGCGACGACAAGAAAAAAGCCGAAAAAACGGTCAACGATGCGCCCATTACTGCAAGTTCTTCGGTGGCAAGCTCTGAAGAGATCGCCGAAGCCATCAGGCTCGCTCCATATGTTGATTTGATTCGTAAAAACCTGGGTGTCGATCCGGTTCGCGAATCACGCGCAAGTTTTAAGGACACGCGGCTGATCGACATTTCATTTCGGCACTCCAATCCTGATCTGGCGGCTTTGATCGTTAATGGCATTGCCGAAGTCTTTACCAAACAAAATCAAGAAAAACGCACCGGCAAAAATATCAAAACCAGCGGCTTTTTAGAAGATCGGGTGGCGAATCTGCAAGGGCAGATCAAAAGCGACGAGATCAAATTGCAGAACCTCAAAAGAGAATCGGGTATTATCGATTTGGACGATAAACAAACGGTTGTCCTGCAAAGCCTTGAAAGTTTAAACAAACAACGGCTCGACGCCGAAAAACAACGGATCGACGACGAGTCAAATTACAATTCCGTCAAAAATTCGCCGGATAAAATACAATCATTAGCCGAAACCGAAATAATTCGTTATTCAACCGAGCAGGAAAACAATATGCGGTATTTGCGCAACAAGACCTCTGAAGTTGTCACGCAGCTCAAAGCCGAAAAAGTCAAACTCGAACAGGAATACCAGCCCGGAGCCGACGAAATAAAAGAAGTCGATAAAAAAATCGATGCCTACAACAAAGGTTTGCTGGAAGCCCAGAACAAAAACGAAGCCGACTTGAAGGAATTTCGAACGCGTGTTTCACAAACGATTTTAGATAATTACAAAACAAAATACATTCAATCCAAACAGAAAGAAGACAAGATAAAAGCTTCTTTTACGCAACAATACAACGAGGCGCAGGCGCAAAATCAAGCCGGTATCGTCATTCGTCTATTAGAACAGAATCTTGAAACAAACAAGGGATTTTTAAAGAATCTGAACGACCAGACAAGTGCCAATGATTTGACGGCACAGGGAACCGACAACAATATCAGCATTGCCGAAATTGCGATTCCGCCCGACACGCCGATCGCCCCGCGCCGTTTGACGACCGTTATGGCGGCATTGATTCTTTCGACGCTTTTCGGTGCCGGGCTCGCGCTGGTTCTCGAATATCTTGACGATACGATCAAATCGACTGAGGAAGTTGAAAATTATCTGCGGCTTCCGGCTTTGGCGGCGATCCCGACCATCGATTCGATGCCGAAACGACGGCTTTTACTGGTCGGCGGCGGCGGTTCCGAGGATGAGGAAGCAAAGGCGAGGGCAAATTCGGAACTGCTGATAAACAACGATCCGCGTTCGTCTCTGGCGGAAGCCTATCGTCAATTACGGACTTCGATTTTACTTTCGACCGCCGGTCACGCGCCGAAATCGCTTTTGATCACATCCAGTTTGCCTTCCGAGGGTAAAACGACAACTGCCGTCAATACGGCGATCAGTCTGGCGCAAACCGGCGCGAAGGTCTTAGTGATCGATGCCGATATGCGCCGACCGCGTCTGCACAGCGTTTTCGGGGTCAGCAACGCTGAGGGTTTGAGCACGATTTTATCGAGCGAAATGCAGGGCAGCGAGATTCTTCAAATCATCCAGTATGATGACGATTCAAAACTAAATCTACTTCCATCAGGTCCGATTCCGCCGAATCCGGCTGAATTGATCGGTTCGGAACAAATGGCAAATTTGCTGAAAACGATGCAGAATCATTTTACCCACGTGGTCGTCGATTCGCCGCCGATCGCTTCGTTTACCGACGGTGTGCTGGTCGCTTCGATGGTTGACGGCGTGATTTTGGTCGTTCATTCGGGCAAAAGCTCGCGGCAGGTCGTGCGGCGTTCACGGCAATTATTACAGGACATCGGCGCGAAAATATTCGGCGTCGTGCTCAATAACGTCAATCTTCGTTCGCAGGATAACTATTATTATCAAAGTTATTACCACCGCGATTATTACCGGCACGAGGACGAACAATAAGGTTTTGAAAAACTTTGCGGAAAAAACATTAAGAGTTGAAATTATCACGCCGGTTCATAATCGGCGTGATATTACTTTGCAATGTCTGAAAAGCCTTTCGCGGATTAACCAAAAGGGAATCGAAACGCATATCATCATCGTTGACGACGGTTCGACCGACGGAACGAGCGAAGCGATTGCCGAAAACTACCCGCAGGTCGAGATCGTCAAAGGCGACGGAAATCTATGGTTTTCCGCCGGGACGAATCGCGGCATCGAAGCGGCTCTCAAACATAATCCTGACTACATCTTAACGATCAACGACGACGCGGTTTTTGATGAAAATTTTCTCCAATATTTGATCGAATGCGCGGAAAACAATCCAAGATCGGTGGTCGGGTCTTTGCTTTTGCTGTGGGATACGCCGCATAAGATCTTTCAGGTTTCGCCGAAATGGCATACCTGGTCGGGGGGATTTCGGCATTGGGTACAACAGACGGTTTGGACGGTTCCCAAAAAAGCCTGGGAAGTTGAATTGATCGTCGGCAATTGTGTACTTTTCCCGGTCGAAGCGATCAGAGATTGCGGTTTGCTCAACGAAAAACGATTTCCGCACTTCGGCGATGCCGAATATACGCCGCGGATGCGCCGCAAAGGTTGGCGGCTTTTGATCGAACCGCGTTCGAGGGTTTTTTGTCAGCCAAACAATCTGCCGCCGCGCATCAGAGAAATGTCTCTGAAAAAAGCAGTTAAAGTTTTATTTATTGACCTGGGCAATGCACATAGTTTGCGCCGCCGTTTTCTGGCAAACTGGTATGGTGCGCCAAATCGTTTCGAAGGTTTACTGGCTTTTCCGATTTTTTTATTAAGAATCATTTTCGGAAAAAATATGGAGGGAAGTTATGCTGAAAAAATCAGTGAAAAACCGCTTTCTGAAACTTATTCCGATAAAGTTGTCGAAAATTAAGAAAAGTTTAAATCTGTGGTGAAAAATAACAAATCGGTCTCAAAAAAGTAACTTTTGCCACAGATTTTAGAGGTTAAAAGTTGCAAAGTGGCTGTTTAATACCAAGTTGGGTTGATTGGCTTTCATTTACAATTTCAAATCTGAGTTTTTGGGCTTTTGATTTGAAGAATTTCAACAACATTCATTTTCAAAGAGAATTCAAATTATGAAGTGTGCGGCATGCGGAAGTTCCTCGCTTTTAGAAGGCGAGCTAATGGATATGGGAGATGGATCGATGATCGCCTTCAAATTAAAAGATGTCTCGATGTGGAAGAGTATCTTCGGCAAAGGCACTCGCAAAGTAAATGCTTACGGTTGTTTGAATTGTTCTCATCTGCAACTGGCGGTTGATTTCAGCAATGAAGACCGTGACCGTTATCGCCAGTTTGAAGGAGTGCAACCAGGCTTTTTAGAGCGGATAAATTCAGAAGAAGAGTAATTAAACAAAGTAAAAAAACGACTTAAAAACGATTCATATTGAGACGGAATTTCTGAATATTTCAAAAAAAACATGAAAATATGAAAACGCTTATTTTGGTTTTAGTTTTTTTGGCAAGAACAGTATTTCGTGTCACAAACTGATGCCTCGGATGTCTAATAAAGAGCGTAAAACAGCCCAAAATTTCTGCTCAAATTTACCACCTCCTCCCTCGGATTCCAAAAAAAATAACGCCAACTTTGGTTTTGTGGACGGCGGAAAACGAAGGTGCGAAGTTCTGGTTATCGGTGTTGAACGAGCTGAATAATCGCGGCGTGTCAGACATCTTCATTGCCTGCGTCGATGGTTTGAAAGGCTTCTCGGAAGCGATCGAATCGGTTTTCTCGGAAACTGTCACTTAGGTCTGCATCGTGCACCAGCTCAGAAATTCGCTGACCTTTGCATTGCAGCGGTATACTGATGTGGATGAAAATCCACGCCGATGTATAATGTCATAACGGTTTCTCCTGTCA
>CADEFG010000520.1 GCA_902826505.1 uncultured Acidobacteriota bacterium | reverse complement strand
AATTGGAGCGGTTGATAAGTTAAAAAAGTCGTAATTTGTTACAATAAATTATTGGACAGGGAGAAAAGATATGAAAAAAGCAATTTTATTAACAATCGCATTGGTTTTCGCATTCGGTTTGTCGGGCTGCAGTTACAACGAACTGACCGCCAAACAACAGAAAGTAAAATCGCAATGGGCGGGAGTCGAAACACAGCTTCAGCGGCGCGGCGATTTGATCAATAATTTGGCGGAAGCGGCAAAAATGGCGGGCGTTCAGGAACAGGAAGTTTTCGGCAAAATCGCCGATGCGCGTTCAAAACTTCTCAATGCCCAGCAAGCCGCGCCGCAAAGCGCGGACGGCGACAAATCGCCCGAACAAAAACAGGCGATCTTGGAAGCCAACAGCGGTTTGGGTTCAGCGCTGAGCCGGCTGCTGGTTTTACAGGAAAATTATCCGGTTTTGCGCTCGAACGAGAATTTTCTCAAACTTCAGGATGAGCTTTCCGGGACGGAAAACCGGATCAGCGTCGCGCGCATCGACTACAACAAATCGGTCGAAGACTACAATACGACGCGTAATTCGTTCCCGACGGTGGTGACCGCCAGTTTGGTCGGGTTTAAGGAAGAGCCGTATTTCAAAGCCGACGAAGCCTCGAAGGAAGTTCCGAAACTCGATTCGGAAGCGCTTCGTAAAAAAGACGCACCACCGCAAACCGCACCCGCGACAAATACGGCAACGAACACCGCAAAATAAAAAACTAAAACCCGCGCTAATTTTTGCAAGGCTTGCTCGAAAAAATCGGGCAAGCCTTTATCTGTTGATTTGCCGGACGATCGTTTGATCGGTAATGCGCGTATCTTCCGATAACATAAACGCTTTGCTCAAAATGATCGACAAAACCCGGTCGCCTTCGAACGGCAGAAAGACCTTGCCTTGTCCGAAGGTTTCCGAACTTCCCGACGGCACGATACAAAGATATTGGTCATCGGGCAACATCAAGATATTTCCGCTGCCGAGATGAATTTTATAAGTCCGTAAATCGCCTTCGACGATTAAGAATTTATCTTCAAACCGGCATTTTGACGCGATTTTCAAACGCGGAATCAAATTCTCTAAAATCTCTTTACGCGTTTTTGCCGAGGCTGATAAATCGCCGAACGAATAGCTGAACCAATAATCCTGATGTCTTTCGCGCCCGTTGTCAGCCCAATTCGGGTCGTTGCCGATACTGCAAACGCCGACAAACATATCGACATCGCGCATTATTTCCGAAAAAACGAGCGGCGAAATCTGCCCGAGCGCAAGCGGTTCGACGCGGCGCGTCTGATTCCAGCCTTCGTGATAACCGCCGCCGTAGCCGTGTCCGTAATGAAGCGGCGCGTCGACGGGATAAAAACGAACCTGATCGGTCGCCAAATAAAGATAAGTTCCCGTTTCGTTTGAATCAACGCCGTAATCACTCCCGATCGCTTCGACCCAAAATTCCGCGCGAAGATTCGATTTTGAAATCGAACGCATCGGCGCGTGAAAATCGGCGTCAGCCATGATCCGCAGCTGATTTTTCCAATTCCGCTGACCGCACAGCGCGTTAAATTGATGCTGTTTGATAATATGCGCCGCAAAACGGTTGGAATAAACATTCGTGCTGCGCTCGGCATCGGTCAAAACGTAGATTTCGCGGTGCGCCTGTTTGAACGGCTGGCGGATTTCGTGTTTTTCCAAAAACGCGCGCCACACGAGAACCTCTTCGGTCGAAGAATGAAGCGGATGCCAGAGTTCGACGTTTGAATCGTCAAACAGAATTAATTCATCGCCGTTTTTATCAACAAGTTTTCCGCCCGAAAAAATCGCGGTCGTCGCTTCGTCGAAACGCCAGATCAAGCGCCGCGCGATCGTTCCGACGAGCGGATGCTCCAAATATCTTTCGCGCCAGCATTTATAATCCCAACGCTTTTCTTCCAAATAAAGATTTTCGATCCGGTCGCGCTGGGCGGGCAGCATTTTTTTGATGTCCTTGACCGCGTTATTTAATTCTTTAAGTTCTTCGGCGTAATGTTCTTTGACAAACGACGGCACCGATTTTTGCTGTTTGCCTTCCAAGTTAAACCAGCGAAGTTCCGCCGAATTCGTGCCTGTGACGATCAATTCCGCCGTAAAATCGCCGAAAATTTCGCGCGAAACGCCGACTTTCGTCAAACCGTAATCCGGCACCGACATTTCTTCCAATTCTTCCGCCGGCAGCCCGACTTTTTTCGCCGTTTCGCTTAAAGCCTTCTCGATTCCCTTCTGCGCCGTCCCGAATTTTACCTTGAGTTTTAGAATCGCCAACTGCCCGACGCCTTCCAAACCCATCTGTCCAAGCGCCCACACGCAAGCATTGCCGACGCGCACACAACGCGGTCCGATCAGCGGAACTTTTTTATAAGCCGAAATCGCCAAAGCCAACAAAGCGCGCGCAATTTCCTTATCTTCCCGAAACCCGCAAATCCAGACCAAACCTTTCAAAATATCGGCGTTTGATTCGTTCAACATCAAATTCGGATTCGGCGACCATTCAGACCAGCTTGCTATTTTCTGCGTGCGCGGTTTATCAACGAATGGAAACCATTTCAAGATGTGCGATTTAAATTCGTCAAACCCGATTTTTTCAATCAAATCATTGACAGTTTTCGACCATTTTCCGCTCGGTGCAGAACCGTTTGAGGTTTGGCATAAATTAATTATTTCACACCAAGCAGCTTTCTGCTCATCATTCATCAATCCAAAATCAGTGATTGCCTCATCCGACCAAGCTTCGCCCCTGACAAGCGGAATTTCAACTATCGAAATTCCGGCTAAATCCCGAAGCCGAATAACTTTTTGACGAATTTCCGATGTTGCGTATTCTTTCGAAATCACATCGGCAAATGAACTAATGTGTCGTTGTAATTCATCAGTTAAAGAATTTTCTTTGAGATAACGTTCAAGAATTTTTATCATCTCAGAAATATTGCGGAAATAATTTGAATCTCTTTTTTCATGAAAATTGATCAACTCAATGATTTCAGAATTTTCAAAAAGTAATTTTTGTTTTAGAAGAAGCCTAAAAAAACGAATAATGTTCCAATCCTGACCAATCAGATTCAGCACTTTTAGAAGAAAAAAAACAAATTCACGCTTCTCTCTTTCTGAAAATAACTCCACTTCTTTTCCACCCTCAAAATCTGCCAAGTTTCTGGAATTCCATTGATTTTGAGATTTAGAAATTTTATTAATGATTTGAACGTAGTTGTTAAAAAAACCTTCTGATGAATAAATTCCGGTTGACAAAAGAAACATAGTTTCAACCTCCGACCAATGGAACGAGTTTGAGAAAAGCAACGGTTGTTTGAGGCGTGATTTCGATTAGTTGGTCTAAACTTTCAGCCTGAATTTCGTCAACCAAAACGATAAAACCGTTGCGGTCGAAGGCTTCGACGGCTTTTTCCGATTGTTCGCGCCCATCAATTTTCTTTTTTTCTTTGAATTTAAAGCCGTTCAGAACGCGCTCCGACAAAGTCGGCTGGACGAGCATATTAAAAACTTCGGGCTGTTTGGCGTTGAACTGCGCGACTTCTTCGCGGACCCGCGTCTCGATCAATTCTCTGACGGTAATCTGGTTTTTCGGGAAATTCAGCGCGATCTTATAGCTCGGCTGAGTTTGTCCAAACATCGCTTCATCTGTAACATTTAAGACGACTTGCATCTTTTTCACCTCGCAAATTTTCAATCAAAAACAACGTTATTATAACACGCGTTTCATAGATGAAACAAGCAATTTAAAAAATTTTCCGAAAAATTAAAATCCGCGTGAATTGCACATCGAACAATGATCGCAAGGTTTGGCTGTCGGCTCATACGGGCAAGCTTTTTCATCTTGAAAACCGGCGATTATTTCGTCGGCGACCTCTTCGAGACTTTTGAATTTCTCCTGGCTGACGTGTGGCGATTTGGGTTTTGGGTTCTGGGTTTTGGGTTTTTGGAAAGAAAATTGAGATTCGATATTATCTAATCGCGTATTGATTTTTTCGAGGCTCGAACGCAGGAAATCATCGCTTTCCTTTTCGCTATTTTGCAAAAGTTGCGCGATTTGTTCGGCTAAATTTTGAATATTTCTGTTTTCCACAATTTAAAATCTGAAATCTGAAAT
>CADEFG010000519.1 GCA_902826505.1 uncultured Acidobacteriota bacterium | reverse complement strand
GAGTTCGAGCGACAGCGGCGGTAGTTCGAGTTCGTCAAGCGATTAAAAAAATCGTAGAATTGAAAGCTGAGTTTTAGAATCAAGAGAGGTAAATCAAGTGCAAGCACTCGGAATGGTAGAATGTTTTGGTTTGGTCGCGATGATCGAAGCGGCGGACGCGATGGTCAAAGCCGCGAACGTAACGCTCGTCGGTTATGAAAAGATCGATGCCGGACTCGTGACGGCGATCGTCCGCGGCGAGGTCGGTGCGGTCAAAGCGGCGGTCGATGCCGGTGCGGCGGCGGCGCGGCGCATCGGGACGGTGACGGCGGTGCATGTCATTCCGCGCCCGCACGAAGAGGTTGCCGACGGAATTCCGGTGATCGAAACCGGCGAAACGACGCGCAAGAAAATCTCCGGCTCGGTGCCTGAGTAATAATCGGCGGCAGGCAATTTTGACCCGATTAATTTCAAAATAAAAACGTGTTCCGAAAGTTTCTTCAATTTCGGAACACGTTTTTTACTGCTCACTGACAACTATTAATTGCCTACTGGGTTTTTACCTTGGTTTGATTTTGCAGCGTCGGGGCTGAATTTTTATTGTCGGTCTGGACGCCCGAGCGGGTGACGGCGATCCGTTTTTCTTTGTTCGGACCGTCGCTGACGACCACTTTGATCGGTCTGAAAATTCCTTCTTTAACGTCGTTAGCGGGCGAATAAGCGATGATATATTGCGTCCGGAGTTCGCTGGCGATGTCCTGGGCAATACCGTTGAGTTCGCTCACCGAGTTCGGAAAATAAACCTTGCCGCCGGTTTCCTTGGCTAGACGTTCCAAAAAGGCTTTGGCTTTACCCTGCGGGCTTTTGCTGATAAATCCGCCTTCCTTGCTTAGTTCACTGACGAATCCGACGGCATAGATCTGGACATCGGATTCGCGGAGACGTTCCATTAACTGTTGTTCTTTGTAAAAGCTGACGCGGTCTTCGCCGTCCGAGACGAGGATCAGCGCGCGGCGTTTGCGGTCGTTCGGATTGCGCGTTTTTTCGTATTCGTCAACCTGTTCCGCCGCCAGATAAACCGCGTCGATGATCGCGGTTTGACCGCCTTCGATCAGCATATTGTCGAGCGCGTCGCCGAGATCGACTTTGCTTGACGTAAAATCCTGTAAAACCTCGATCTTTTCGGAATCGACAAAGCGGATAATTTCCGTTTCGTCGTCTGGGCGGTTCGTATTGATGATGATCTTGCTCGCTTCGATAACTTTATCGATCAAAAGCCGCATCGAGCCGGAATTGTCAATGACCATCGCGTAATTGGTCGGCACTTCGGCTTTCCCGAAATACTCGATCTTTTGCGGAACATTATTTTCGAAAACGGTAAAATCGCTTTGATTCAGATTGCCGATCGAACGGTTGTTGCGGTCAACGACGCGGACATTAAGTTGGACCAGCTCGGTTTCGATTCGGATCGGTCCCGTGTCGTCGTCTTCGGGCGTCGGTTCGGCGGTCGGCGCGGGTGAAACGGATCTGGCAGGTGTCGGCGTTGGCTTCGGCTGCGTGGTGGTTTGCGCAGCCGACCTGAAAAAGTTAAAAAAAGCCGGAACCATCACAAAACAGAAAACAAACGTCGAAATTATTAAAAACTTTCTTTTCATTATTCTCCAGACGAATTTTTATTTGTAATTCGTGACGGGCGTTGCGTAATAGCCTTCACGATTTCTGACGGTTAGACGCGGCAAACCGCGCGGGGGTTTGACCTTAACTTTTACTTTACGCCATTTTCCGTCCGGCTTAAAATCCTGCGGTGTGTAGCCGATCGAATATTGATGGCGAAGTTCGAGCGCGATCCGTTCAAAAATCTCGTCCATCTCGACATCCGTTGAAGGATAAAACGCTTTGCCGCCCGTGACTGAAGTCAGTTCGTCAAGAAATGCCTGTCCCTGCATTCCTTCGGAACTGCCCGCGTCGCGTCCGTCCATAATCCCGACCGCGTAAACGACGACATCGGATTCTTTCAAAAGGCGGCGCACTTCGCCGAAATTATAGCGCGAAGCATTGTCCTGCCCGTCGCTGATGATGAGCATCGCTTTTTTCTGATGGGCGCCGCGCGTCACTTTTTCGATCCCGAGATAACAGGCGTCGTAGAGCGCGGTATTGTTTTTCGGCTGGACGAGCGTCAATTTTTGCAGAACGGCTTCACCGTCGCGGGTACGGTCAAGGAGAAGCTGGGCGCGGTTGTTAAAGGCGATCAGAAAATATTCGTCCGAAGGATGGCTGGTGTTGATAAATTTTTCGAGCGCTTTGCGCGCCTTGCCGATCTTTGTGCCGCTCATCGAATCGGAGACGTCGAACAGAATTCCTAATGAAACCGGCGCGTCCGTGTCCGAGAAAAACGTGATTTCCTGTTCCTGCCCGTTGTCGAGGACGGTAAAAGCGTTTTTTGTCAAACCCGACACATAACGACCGTAAATATCGGTGACGGTTAAAGTCAATGTAACGAGATCGGTTTGGACTCTGACCGGACCGGTATCTTTGTCTTCAACAACTTGTTGATTCGGCGTCGGCGTCGGTGTTTGGGCAAACGACGCGGCAAAACCGAAGGCGAGGAACACAGTAAGAAAAGTTAATCTTAGCGCGATGTCAAACCGGCTGACACTTTGAACGTAATTTACAGCCATAAATTCTCCGTTTATCTAGTTTTTATATTGTATGCAACGAATAGTATTTCCGCAAGATAATTTTTATGATGTGCGAACGCGAAAAACGGTTGTTTTGCGCGGAAAAAGTTTTCATTTTTGAACCCCTCTGCAACCTTTTGAAAAAAAAAGCGTGATATAATTCGATTTTGGATTTTAGATTTTGGGTTTTCCGGTCTTTAGATTTTAACAGTTTCGATTGGTAGTTTCGAAATTTTTCAATTGGTCAAAATTCAATTATTTAAGCTCAAAAAAAATCCGAAATCCGAAATCTAAAATCCAAAATTGGTATATGGCTGAATTTATTTGTCGTTTAGGAACGCCGTCGGGCGAAGTCGTGACGCGGGTCGTCGAAGCGCTCGGCGCGGGTGAAGCGCGGACGCAGCTCGAGCACGAGGGCTTTAAGGTTTTTACGGTCGCTTCTGCCGAAAAAGGTTTGTCGGCGGTTTTGTCGGGCGGCGCGGGCAAAAAAAATCGCGTCAAGCAAAACGATTTCTTGCTTTTCAATCAACAGCTTTCCGCGTTGCTGAGAGCCGGAATCCCGATTCTTCAATCGATCAATCTTTTAAAAACGCGTTCGGCTTCTTCGGCGCTGCGCGTCGTGCTGACGGATGTAGAGGAAAAGATCAAGAGCGGAATTCCGCTGTCGGACGCGTTCGAAGCCCAGGGAATGTTTCCGCGAATCTACACGGCGTCGCTTCTTTCGGGCGAAAAATCGGGTGCGCTCGATGATGTTCTGACGCGCTATGTCGATTATCTCAAACGCGCGGTCGGCGTTTCGCGCAAGCTGCGCGGCGCGATCGCTTATCCGGCGTTTTTGCTGTCGGCGGCAATCATTATGGTCGCGTTTCTGACGCTTTATGTCGTCCCGCGAATGTCCGACCTGTTCAAAGGTTTGAGCACGAAAAACGGTTTGCCGACGATCACGATCGTCGTTTTAACGGTTTCCTCGACCGTCGCCAACAATATCTGGTGGCTTTTGCCGCTGCTTTTGATCCTCGGGGTTGGCATTTATGTCTGGCTCCGCACGCCGAACGGCAAATTGCTTCTGCATAAACTTCTGATCAAACTTCCGCTGATCGGAAATTTGATCAAACAGATGACGATGGCGCAATTGGCGCGTTCGCTCTCGACGCTTCTCTCGGGCGGAATTACCGTCCCGGACGCGTGGGATATTGCTTCGCAGGCGATCAATAATCTCGAACTGCGCCGCCGGAGTCAGGCGGTTTTGCCGTTGATTCGCGAAGGGCGCGGCTTTACCGAAGCACTTGAAAAAGCGAACTGGATGCCCGAACTCGCGCTCGATATGATCGGAATCGGCGAAAAATCGGGAAGTCTGCGCGAGATGCTCGACGAGGTTGCTAATTTTTACGATGCCGAAGCCGAAGTCCGGCTCGAACAATTGATGACACTGATGGAACCGGTGATTTTGGTGTTTATGGCGCTCATCGTGATCGTCATTCTGCTGGCGATCTATATGCCGATCAT
>CADEFG010000518.1 GCA_902826505.1 uncultured Acidobacteriota bacterium | reverse complement strand
CAAATCTATTTTACAGGATTTGATGCCGTTTGCGCATTAAAAAGTTTTATTTCAATTTATTAGACTAAAAATCGGCAGAAAAGTTCCCCGAATATTCATTTTGCAAATTTGTTTGGGATTTAAAATTTTATTCCGTTTTTGTTTTGTGATATAAATTGAAATATCAAAATTATTTGCAACCTTTCGCCGAAGAGTTCGTGATAAGGTTCGGAGGAAGTCTAAAGAAGAAATATGAAAAATTTACGCCGAAAATATAAAAACCAAGCCGGTTTTAACCTTATTGAGTTGATGATCGTGATCGCGATCATCGCGCTGCTGATCGGTGTCGGTGTTCCCGCCTGGCAATCGATGGTCCGAAGCGGCAACGAAGCGACCGCCGCACAAAGCATTCAAACGATGAAAACCTTGCAAACGCAATACGCTTCGAAACATCAGGGGAAATTTGCCCCGAACTTTGACGAGCTGATCAAATCCGTCCAGCTCGACGAAAAATTTGCGGGACAAAGTCCGGTCGTCAACGGCTACACATTTACGATGAAGGTTGAAGAACCATCCGCCACCAAACCGCCATTTTATTCGATCAACGCCGATCCGCAGGTTTCCGAAGGAATACAGGCAACCGGCAACCGGCATTTTTACTTCGATTCGACACTTGCGACGACCAAATCCACCGAAGAAAATCGCCCGGCAAAAGCCGACGATCCTTCGATGTAAAGGCAAAATCCAATTTCAGCCGACTTAGCTCAGTGGTAGAGCACTCGCTTCACACGCGATAGGTCACAAGTTCAAGTCTTGTAGTCGGCACCAATGTTTACAATAGTTTAGAGGCGTTTCAAAACGCCTCTTTTCTTATTCCCGATTAAATTCCCACCAAATATTTTCTACTTCGGTCGCGGTAAATGAATAACAGGTCGGCGGAAGTTCAGCACCGTTCCGACCAGCGCGTCTGTTGTAATGAAGGCGATCGGCAGATCAGGTTCGGCATCGAGGACAACCTCTGCGGTAAATCCTTTCGAGCGCAAAAAATCGGCTGCCGTGCGCACGCTCGACTCGGGATCGCCCTCGACCAATCCGATTCTGGCGGCTGGGAAATTGAGCTTTTGAGAGACTTCCGCCGAAGGCAGGTTAATGACCGTGCCGATCGTTTGACCGGATTTTTATGAAAACATTTCAATCCCCGTTCCACAAATGTAGCGCTTTGATATACAGGCGCCCCTTTCGGTAACCGTATAAAACTTCAAACAGATACAATTGATTATGAAGACTCCCGCCGTCATCATCGAAGGTGCAGCTTCCCCGGCGGCAGCCCGCAAATTGCCGGACGAATCTGCCCGGATTATCCAAACCCTTCGCCACGCGGCGATCAAGCCATCGTTCTAACGCTTTAAACGAGCGAAAACGCCTGACTGTCTCCGGTGTTTCTTCAACATAATCGACGACGATCTTTACCGAGCCGCGAATCAAACGGGCGCGGTCGAGACTGCTCAAATTTTTTGCCTTGTATGCCTCGGCGATTTGAACGGCAAGCCGTTCGATCCGTTTCTTTTGGAAACGCGTCTGCGCCGAGGCATACGACGCGCAAAGTAAAATCAGCAATGTAAAAATCAGAGATCGTTTCATATCTTTATGCTTTGATCGGAGCGAACACTTGACGCCCCTTTTGTTTATGGAGGACTGCTCCGCCAATTATTTTTTGCCCACCCGACGAAGTTCTTTGCCCAAAGCGGAAATCAGGAAAAGAATTTTTCAAATCAAAAAGACTTTGATCTTACTCAAAGCCTTTCTGTTTGGTTGAAATTTTTGCGGTTCGTTCTAAAACGGCGAATTGTTTTGCGCCGTAAAGTTCAAGTCCGCTATATTATCGTTGACCGCCACCACTTGCGGAGCGAAAACGTATCGTTTGTGTCTGACGCTAACGACCGCGATCGAGCCCGCCGTGATACCGTCAAACCGGTAATATCCGAACGAATTGGTTCTCGCCCGACGAATTTCGCCCGCATCGAACAATTCGACCTGTGCGCCATAAACGGCGCGTCCGAGTCCGTCGGTGACCTGTCCGCCGATCGTTACCAACGCAGCGGTTGGGGCAAGTCCGACCAGCGTAATGGTTGAATCATCCGACGCCGGGGTCGACGGGTCATCGGTGACGGCGTTTGCAAAATCGTCGCCGGTCACGAGTCCCTGATTGCTGATTTGCGTCACCCCTGACGGCATCGGATCGGAGATGGTGACTCGATAGGTAACGGTTGCCGCGCCGCCCGGGGTGATCGTGCCGACATTGACCGAAACCGCACCGCCGAAATTCGATTTGTCCGCGCCGCCAACTTTATCAAAGCTCGGCGCTTTGGCAATAGTTTCGGCAAAAGGAGTAAACGTCCCGTTTTGAGCCTTCGGTGTTCCTCTGCCGCCCGGTCCATAAACGGAAGTAACCAGCGCGTCCGCCCAGTTTGCGCCGTCCATATTTATATTGTCGAGATCGTGGTTTTTCAATTCCCGCGAAATTCCGTTTTGTGCGGAAATCCCCGGCGAAGCATAGAAGGTCTTGTCAAGAACGATGGTGTTCGTCGGTGGTAAAGAGTTCGGCGACTGAATGCGCACACCGTCAAGACTGTTTGCCAGTGCAAGCGAAGCCCCGTAAGCATAATCAATCGGCACGCCGCCGTTGTTGGTGGTATTAGTAGTGTTTCCAAATGTCCCGTAGCCGCCGGGTTGAATTATCACATCCGACGCAATTGTATGCGGCGGTCTCGCACAAAAGGTGGTGGTGCCGTTGGGACCAAGTTCACAACCATTTCCGGTGTCGCCGGCGGCGAATTCATTGATTATAAAGCTCCTCATATTAACCGGAAACAAACCGTTATTATAAACCTCGAACCATTCGCCGTTGGCGTCGGAAATAGTTCCGCCCGGATTCGATAAAACCTCATTTATCACAAGCTTGGCGGCTGCCTTGGTCGAAACTAAAAAGTCAACGGTAAAGGAATTTACCGTATTCGGAACATTAAGCTGCAAAGTTTTTGCCGATGAAGTCTGGTTTTGCGGAATAATTTCGGAAAATTGATAATAAGGCTGATTCGGCGCGGTGAAGTTTCCCGTTCCGTCGGCGTTGGCAATGCTGACGACGCCATTGCCCGCATTGACAGTCGTGTTGTTTAGAAAAAGACGAACGCCGGTCGCTTCCGGTATAACGTCATCGATCGTCCCGATCGATTGCGCGATCAGATTTTGAATCGTCGCATCGAATGAGAACATCCCGGCACCTGAATTATAAGCGACATTTGATGCCGTCAGGTTGAGCCGGCTGCCCTGTCCGCCGAGAATCGTGTAGTTATCCGTGTCGGTTTGACCGTAGGCGGTGCTCGGCAGGCTGCAATTACCGCTTCCGCCACCTGTCGTATCAAAAACGCAGCGAATCACATAACTGCTCAAATCAGACTGCACCTGTACCGAACCGGCGACTAAGGTTGCGTTGGCATCGATCGTATTAGTGAAACTGACATTGGTGGCGTCTGAAGTGCCGTTATTGACGATGGTCGCGGTATAAGTTACCTCGGCACCGGCATCCGCTCTGCCATCGTTGTTGGGATCGGGAAAAGAATCTGTCAAAGTGGCGGCGACGATGGCTCCGCCGCCGACATTTTTTTGAGCCGAATTTAAACGCTTTGTCTGTGCGCTGACATTTGCGAAATTAAAAATAAACGAGATACAACCGGCAACGCACAATAATGCGCGGAGGTATAGAAACAATCCTTTGGATTTAAACATAGTCTTTTAGTTTGTGATATTTAGATTAGCTGCCGGGGGGGATGGGCTATGTTTGTTAAATGTAACGCGAGGATTCGTCCATCAGAAGCATAACAGAAGCCAACAAGTTTTTACAACAATTTTGAGAATAAAAAGAGAATGTTTCGATATTTACTTTATCGAGCGTGCTTGATCTTAAACAAGATCGAGCGACGGCAAAGAATACTAAAAACTAACGATTTTTTTGCCGCACCGCTTGATAGGATAACGAAATGTCATCCTTTAATACATACCCAAATGTCCGCCAGTGGTGCAAAACAACCCATATTTATCGCTTTTTTCCGGACCGTTTTCCCGATTTCTGCGGGCATAATTTTTTCAATACAAAAATACGTGAGATTTTTAGCGATGACCAGAACAAGGCT
>CADEFG010000517.1 GCA_902826505.1 uncultured Acidobacteriota bacterium | reverse complement strand
GCGGCGGAAACCGAAGCGGCACGCCTTGCGGAGTGCGAATCATGGTCGTCATTAATTCCGGTGGTTCGCACCACCGGCTAATCTCCGACGCGCTTTCAGCGCTGTTTTATCAAAACAACCCAAATTATGACACAACCTGTTTTTTTGGGTTAATTATCACTTTTTATTAAATGTAAATCTTGACCCGCCCGCTTGCGGCAGGCGGTTCTGACCCGTTTATCCAAACTTTAATCGCGCTTTTTTATCTTATTCTTTCCGGACGTTTCACGTCCGGCTACTTTCTTAATGCGATTTCAGCGCAAATTTTGGTTTTCCGCCCGGTCAAAATTGTTAATGCCTTATTTTTTTATTAACCGGCAAACTTTGATCAATTATCAGCTTTGCCCAAAAACGTGACAAAGCGCGGGAATCGTCAATCGGGAATCGTCAATCGTTAAGCAAAATGATCGGTCCACTTCAAGATTTAAAGTTTTATTCGATTTCCGAACGTCCCGTGCCGACTTTTTGTGGCAAGCCTCAAATATCCTTAATTCGTTATTGATAAAAAATGTAACAAGTATTTAACATTGCCGTAACATCTCCGCGTTATTCTGAGGTTTCACCCTGAAATTTAAGTTTTATAATCCCCCGGAAAGCTGATTCTGAAAAAGAGGATAGAGTGTTTATGGCATCAACATCTGAAATTACGATTTCGCTCAATCGAACTATCAATCCCGCTGACGAAAAAGCGGTCACGTATTTAATGTCGCAGTGGCTTGTTTACGATGTAAAAATTCAGCGCAAGCGTTCGTCCGCCCAAATCAAACTTTTTCACACAACGGGCGCAACGACCGAGCTGGTCAAGGAGCTGGCGGAGCTTTTTCCGGGCGAAAGTTTGACCGGAATGTAAGTTCGCGGTTCTGAGAATTTTATTATTCAGGCGGTTTTCGCACGACAAAAACCGAACAAGGCGCGTGGTGTAGAATCGCGTCGGAGATCGAGCCGAGCGTCAAACGTCCCCAGAAACCGCGCCCGTGCGAACCGACGACGATCACGTTCGGCTTCCACTTCTGCGCCGTTTCGAGAACAACCTGATCGGGCGCGCCCGCGAGAACTTCCTTTTCGACTTTAAGTGTCGAATCGGGAAAATATTCGCCGATCAAAGCGGCGGCGGTTTCGGCGTATAATTCGGCGTCCGAGTGCGCTTTTTTTTCCAGTTCCGCCGCATATTCGGCGGATTGCGGAAAAGCGTCGAGCGGAATGACCGGCTGATAAACGGAAACGACCTTGATTTCCGTATCTTCGGGCATCACAAGCATCTGACAGGCGCTTTCGACAGCTTCGCGACTGAACTCCGAACCGTCCGTCGCAATCAAAATCTTCATACTTTGCAACCTCACATTCAGCATCTTAATTAATTGTCAAACTTCAGGCAACGCCCTTCGAACAATCCGTTAACAACTTGTTAATACTCCGAAATATTCGCTTTTATGCTTGTTTGAGAAAAAGCCGCCGGATAAAAAAGGCGCACATTCCCAATAAACCGGCGCCAAAGGCAATCAGCAGAAAACTGAAAGAAGTTTTCAAATAATTAGCGTCCGCGCGCAAAAAGACCTGCCGGATCGAAAGCGAATCCGCCGCCAAAACCAGCAGGAGAATCAATATCATCGTTAATTCTTTCTTCATTTTTTACCTCTCAATAATCTTTATTTAAGCAGGCGAAACTGACGAAATTGTTAGCGCATCATTAAATAAAACTAAAAACCGGCGCGCCGCGATATTTATTGCGGCGCGCCTTTTTTGATCGGGGATCGTTTTATGTTGTTACCGTCAATTCAGCTTTGGACAAAAACGTGACAAAGCGCGGGAAGCGGGAAGCGTCAATCGGGAATCGGAAATCGGAAATCGAATAAAACCTTAGATAATTGAAAGCTGTGCCTCAATCATTCTTCAAAAAACTACGCTCGCCACGTTTAGCAGCGGTCTCTGACCGCCGCTTTCAGAAAGTTCGTCCGGACGGCGGTCAGAGACCGCTTCTAAACGGTTGCACTTATTATTTTTGATTGATGCACAGTCTTCAGATAATTAAGTGAACCGGACATTTTGTTTAACGATTGACGATTCCCGATTGACGACAGTCCCGCTCCGACTTTTTGTGCCAAGCCCGTCAATTCTGTGACCGTTAATCGTTCGGCATGTCCGGCAAATAGCTGGTTCCGAGACTTGAAACCGTTTCATTGGCGTCAACGATCATGATCTCGATCGAATTTGAGCAGGAAATTCTTTGTAATTCCAAAAACCGGATGATCGATGTCGGAGACTTGTTTTTTGATGAAGTGCCAAAATAGTCCGGCTTATTTTTTAGTTCTTTTTCAGGCAAAACACCGACACAGGCGTGAATTTTCCGTTTGCCCGGTTCGATCGAACTCCATGCCGCGACCGGAATCGTCACCTCCAGCTCGGTCTTGCTTTTCGGCTTTAGCTTCCTGAGGCTCGGAAATTTAAATAATTGATAATTCGCCGTTTGTAATTCAAGGGAAAAACTAAGTTTCCGACTCGTTAAACTGTACGACGGGCGGGCTTTTTCACCCGTAACCAAATACAAGGTTTCCCGGCTTTTGTTTTGAATGGTCAAACGAAACGCGATTGAATCCGTTTTTTTGAAAAATGAAGCGTTACTTTTTAAACTGACGCTTACTCTTTTTTCTTCAACCTGCGAAAAAACGGAACCGTAAAAACAAATGACGGCAAAGCAAAGACCAATGGAAATTTTAGCAAATGAGTTTGTATTTTTTTCTGAAAATCTTATCACTGTTTCCGTTCACGTTCCGTTTTTTTCCGAAATGTCATTAACCCTCAGCTTGATTTACCGATAATCGTCCTGCGTATCCATCAAACGTGGTTTTTTCTCGCTTTTGATTCGTTCGATATAATCTTTGAGACGTTCGTTCATTCCGGCTTCGCCGTTTTTGTTTTCCTCTGCCGTCGCGCCTTCTTCCTGGTATTTTGTTTCAAGCGCTTTTTGAAGATCTTCGAGTGCGCCCTTATCGTCGCTCAAAAAATGTTTCATCGCGCCCGAAATATAAAACGACATCTTTTGCGGCGTTTTGCTTTTATCGTTCTTCAAAAACCCGGTTGTCAATTCGAGCGATTTTTTTCGCGCTTCGGCGGCTTTTTCGGTTTTTCCTTCCTGCGCGTAATGATAGCCTTTGACACGATGAAATCTTTCCCACCAATATTCGTCCTGATCGAGAACCGCGTAAACTTTTTCCATAATCTCAAGCCGTTCAGAGATCGGAAGTTCCGTGTATTTCGTAAAATTTTTGGAAACCTTGACGTCGGTCAGAATTTTTTTAAGCGCATTGATTTTTTCCTTCGGAAGTTTGTCAAAATCCCACATAAAAGTTGTCAGATGACATTTTTTACAAATGTAATAGGTCGGGCTGTCCGTAAGCGGAAAAAACAGCCATTGATATTTTGAAGGATAAGAATAAATATAACTTCCGTAGCTTCCGACGACCATAAACGTATTTTTTTCATTGTCGATCGGACAGGTGAATTCCTTCGGAAACCAGGTTATTGCCAAAGTATTACTAAATAATCCGAGGACAAGCGCGAAAACCGCCGTCAAACGAAAAACTCTTTTCATTTTTTTTCTCCTGAATTTTGACTTGAAATAAAAAAGGCAGAACGCTTTTTCACGCTCCGCCTTTTTTGCTAAAAACTACTTAATGATCGCCGTCGTGCTCGGCTTTTCTTTCGGGTCGTAAGGTGTATTTTTGTATTTTTGGACGGCATCCTGCGCGTTATCGTAATTATCGCCGAGCGCCGCGGCTTTATCGTAGGCATCGCGCGCCCGCGCGTTGTCGCCCTTCGCGTCGTAGGCATTGCCCATTTTGATCAATGACCAAACGTGAAGCCACGCCGGACGCGCCGAACCTTGCGCACCCAGATCACGGACGGCTTTGAAATTATCGATCGCCAGATCGTAGTTTCTCTGCTGCAAAAAGAGCAGCCCGAGATGATAATAGATCCAGGCGTTCGAGCGGTCGAGTTTTAAAGCGGCTTCGAACTGCGTTTGCGCCTCGACGTAATTTCCGTCCTTGAATTGCTCGATGCCGCGCCGCGCGATCGAAGAAATCCGCAGATCGTCGGAGATTCGCAAAATTTTATAATTCGGATCAATTATGA
>CADEFG010000516.1 GCA_902826505.1 uncultured Acidobacteriota bacterium | reverse complement strand
TCGGTGAATCGGGCGTCTGCAAAGCGGCGATCATCGAAGGTTTGGCGCAGCGAATCGTCGAGCGCAACGTCCCGACCTTTTTGGAAAACAAACGAATTTTATCGCTCGATCTGTCGCTCATCGTGGCGGGCACGAAATATCGCGGGCAGTTTGAAGAACGCCTCAAAAAGATTATGGCGGAACTCCGCGAACACGACCAGTACATCGTCTTTATCGACGAGCTCCACACGCTTGTCGGCGCTGGTTCGGCGGAAGGCACGCTGGATGCGGCAAATATCTTGAAACCCGCGCTTTCACGCGGCGAAATTCAATGTATCGGCGCGACCACACCGGCGGAATTTCGCAAATCGATCGAAAAGGACAAGGCGCTTGAACGCCGCTTTCAAGCCGTCAAAATCGTTCCGCCGAACGAAGAAGACGCGCTCAAGATCGTTCAGGGCTTGGCGGAACGATACGAGTCGTTTCATCAGATCCGTTACTCAAAAGAAGCGCTCGAAGCGGCGGTTTATCAAACAAACCGTTATATTCCCGACCGCTTTTTGCCCGATAAGGCGATTGACGTTTTAGATGAAGCGGGCGCGCGCGCAAAACTTCGCTACGAAAACGAAGCGGTTTCCGAACCTTCATGGAAGGAAACGGTCGAAAACTGGAAACGCGTGACCGCCAATGACGAACAGCTTTTGAATTTCGATCTGAAGAATCTCGAAGATTCGTTTTTTGCCGTCGAGGTCAAAAAAGAAGATGTCGAAGATGTCATTGCACGTTGGACGGGAATTCCGATTCAATCGATCAAACAGGAAGAAGCGAAAAAACTTCTGCAGATCGAAACCGAGCTTCACAAACGCATCATTTCGCAGCGACCGGCGATTTCCGCGCTCGCGCGTGCCGTTCGGCGTTCGCGTGCCGGACTCAAAAATCCGAACAAGCCCGTCGGTTCGTTTTTGTTTTTAGGTCCGACCGGCGTCGGCAAAACCGAAGTCGCCCGCAGCTTAGCGGAATTTCTCTTTGGTTCGGAACGCGCTTTGATTCGCTTTGATATGTCGGAGTTTATGGAAAAACACGCGGTTTCCAAGTTTATCGGCTCGCCGCCCGGATACGTCGGACACGAGGAAGGCGGGCAATTGACCGAAAAACTGCGCCGCGCGCCTTATTCGGTCGTGCTTTTCGATGAAGTCGAAAAAGCACACCCCGATCTTTTTAACGTGCTTTTGCAGGTTTTCGAGGACGGCATTTTGACCGACGCGCTCGGGCAGACGGTTGATTGCAAAAACGCGATTTTTATCATGACCTCGAATCTTGGCGCGCGATTTATCCAGAAACGTGCAACGCTCGGTTTTCAGGCAAACGCCGATGCTTCGCGCGAAAAGATGGAAGAACAGGTGATGAGCGAAGTGAAAAAGACCTTCGCGCCGGAATTTATCAATCGTCTGGATGAAATAATTCTGTTCGACGAACTCGTTGATAAGGATCTGTTCGAAATCGTCGATCTGCAAATCGGACGATTAAACGAAATGCTCACTAAACGCACTTTGGAGATTCGTTTAACGGATGGCGCAAAACAATGGCTGATCGATAAAACCTGCGCTGACCGCAATTACGGCGCCAGACCACTAAAACGGGCGCTGCAAAAATATGTCGAGGACGAGCTTTCCGAGGCGTTGATCCAGGGCGATTTGAGCGAAGAAAGTTTGGTCGAGGTTTTTTGCGATCAAGAGAAACTTGCTTTTCGTTCGATTCGTCTCGAAGAAACTCTTTTTGAAGGCATCGAAGAACGGACAATTTAGTCGCAAGCCGCAAGTTTGCTTTTTTTCTTGAGATACGGGACGCCGGACTTGGGACTTTTTATCGAAGAAAAAGCGTGAAAGAATTGATTAAGGCTTTCACGCTTTTTCTTTTTTGCGATTTTATCTGTATAATTTGAAGATTTGTTGGACATATAACGCGGAAAAGGCAACCAAGCCTTAATTGATTGAATCAAAGTTCGCGTATCAACCCAACGTGGTAAGGTCCCTCTTTTATCAAAACAATTATTTTAGGATTGTTATTTTATAGTTTGGTTTAGCAGGGGCAAATATCATTATCGGCTTTTCAGAAGCCGCAAACTTGCAATTATAAGGAAATTCGGTTTTATGCACATTTTTCGCGCTTTTGGGATTACTTTGTTGATTTTTACGTTTTTGACGTTTTCAACAAGTGCCAAGACAGACGATAAAACAAACAACTCTCCAAAAACCGGAACGGCGACACAGCAACAGCAATTAGTCGAATCGGTTGACATCCAGGGAAATCGCCGTTTAAAGGACGAAGATCTGCTTTATTACATCAAAACGCGTCCGGGCGATAACTTTAACAGAGAACAGCTCGAACGCGATTTGCGGGAACTGCTATCGCTTAACTTCTTCGACAAAGTTAAGACACGGGTTTTGACGGAAGAAGGTGTGCGCGGCGGCGTCAACGTCATTTTTGAAGTTGCCGAACTGCCGATCATTCGTGATCTGCAATTTGAAGGATTGAAAGCCGTGCCCGAATCGGAAGTTTTAAAGGCGTTCCGCGAACAGCGCGTCGGCATCTCGAAAGAAGCGATTTACAATCCGGTTAACGCCGAGAAAGGAAAACGCGTGATCCGCGAACAGCTTGCTTCAAAAGGCTACCCGAACGCAAAAATAACGGTTAAAGATGAAGAAGTTTCGGCAACCTCGACTGCCATTACCTTTATTGTCGACCAGGGCTATCGTTCGCGAATC
The DNA here is from genome assembly GCA_902826505.1 of uncultured Acidobacteriota bacterium. GTDB lineage: Bacteria > Acidobacteriota > Blastocatellia > Pyrinomonadales > Pyrinomonadaceae > JAFDVJ01. The sequence continues at coordinate 1,450 of CADEFG010000516.1, read as the reverse complement.
GTCGAGATCGAATTTGAGGGAAATACGGTTTTCAAAGACGGCGAACTGCGCGGTCAGCTTCAGCTTGTCCGTGAAACGGGATTGATCTCGCGCTTCAAAGGACAAGATATTCTCGACCTCAGAAAACTGCAATACGATCTGCAAAAAAATGTGCAGTATTATATGTTTTCAAAAGGGTATTTTCAGGCGCGGATCGGCGAGCCGCAGGTTGTCGGACTCGGTTACAAACGCACCGGATTCCCGATCTTAAATAAATTTCCGCTTCCGCTGGTGACATCAAAAGACGATACCTTGAAAATTATCGTTCCGGTCACCGAAGGCAGACTTTTCCGCGTCGGCGAACTAAAGGTCGAGGGAAATTCGATTTTTTCCGAACAGCAGATTTTAAGTTATGTCGGGCTGAAAAAAGGCGAGATCGCGGACGGCAAACGGTTGCGGGATGCCGTTTACGAAGATCTCAAAAAAGTTTACGGTTCGCAGGGCTTTGTTCTTTACGATGCCGAATTTGATCCGGTCTTTAAGGATAACCCGGCAAATGCGAACGAAGGAATTGTCGATGTCACGATCACGATTGACGAGGGCAAACAATTTCGTCTGCGCCGGCTCGAATTTTCGGGCAACACTTTTACCCGCGACAAAATTTTGCGGCGCGAGGTTTTGATCAACGAAGGCGATATTTACAATCAGGTCTATCTTGAAACATCGGTTATCAGACTTAATCAAACCGGTTATTTCGACCCGATCGATAAAGATCAGGACGTTGAAATTCGCACCGACGAAGAACAGGGCGATGTTGATCTGGTCGTCAAGGTTAAGGAAAAAGGTCGGCAGCAAATTTCGCTGAACGGCGGAATTTCAGGCATCGGCGGTTCATTTTTCGGGCTTGAATATTCGACCAACAATCTTCTCGGGCGCGGCGAAACCGTTTCTTTCCAGTTCGGTGTCGGCAACCGTCAACAAAGTTTTCAGCTGACATTTCAGGAGCCATATTTCAAGGATCGACCGATTTCCGTCGGGTTTTCGCTTTTTGCAACGCGTTACAAATTCTTTGGCGAAGGAACTTCTCTGACACAAAACACGGATTTGATTACCGATATTCTTACTAATCCGTTGAGTCAGTTGACGACCGACGAGGAGAATCTTTTTACCCAATCAACTTACGGCGTATCGGTTTTTGCGACCGCGCCGCTGTCGGAACTGTTCTTCAAAAAACGCCGTTTCACGCAATTCTCGCGAATCGGTTTGACTTATCAATTTTCGGCGACCAGCATTACCGAACCGGCAGTAAATTCGACCGGCGATGTTACAACCGCGATTCCGGTTATTTATTCGCAGCCGAATATTTTGACGAGCCGCATCACGGGAAGTTTTGTTTATGATTCGCGGCAGCCTTCCGCCAACGGGATCGATACTTTACGCGGAACGCAAATTTCCGCTTCAATCGCTTTTG
>CADEFG010000515.1:1830-4211 GCA_902826505.1 uncultured Acidobacteriota bacterium | reverse complement strand
AGATTCGGCTTTGCGGTTTTGCCAGCGCAAATTTTGGGTCTTGACCAGATTGAGCGTCATATTGACGACGTGAAACGGCTTTTGTTTGAGGCATTTCATCTCGACATTGTCGTTTTCGCTGTCCAAGCCCGTAAAACTATTTGCCGTAAATAAACGTTCCTTTGTCCGCGAAGCGCCCAGATAAGCCCGGATCAGCCGCTCACGGTAGATCGAATGAAACGAAAACTTGTTGATATTGATAAAAAATCCCATCACCGCGCCGATCGCCGCCAGAATGATAAACCAGACAATTAGCGTCAAGGAGTCGAAAATCTTGACGTTTTCGGTCAGGGCATTTGTTAAATAAGAGATCAAAACCACCAAAAATAAAACAAAGATCGGCGCGGCAACCGCCGGTGCAAACCACATCAGAAAACTCTTTTTGTTTTTTGGCTGGTCATCTTCCTTTGCCGCACTCGTATTGCTGAAACCGAGAATCAGCGTCACCAAACCAGAAAGCCCGCCAAAGGAAGCAAACAAAGTTCCCCGCCAATCAAAATTGAAAATACCCGGACCAAATATCACTGCCGTCGAGATAACGCTCCAACCGACAATGACCATCAAAATCCAAGCGCCGAAACGAGCCAGCCATTCGCGGTCTTCATCGTCCGTAAAACGCACGGCAAGTCCGACAAAAAGTGTCGCTGAAAGCAAAAACACCAGCAAAAACAATGGCGCGCCGAAACAAACGAGAAATTCCGGCGTGATCGGCGGTGCGAGATTTAAAGCTTCCGGTCGATTTAGCGGAACTGAAGGATTTCCGAAAATCGAATTAAATCCCGAATTCAGCGACGGCAGATTGACAACCACCAAATAAAGCAGTGCACCGCCGACCGCGCCGCTCACAACCGACGCGCCGATCTCCGCTAAATATCCGGCATAGAACTGCTTGATCTTTTTCCAAATTCTTTTTCGGCGCGACTCGCTGGTGATCGCTTCGGTAATTTTGTTTTTTCGCTTCGAGCCAAAAATAAATCTGAAAAACATTATCAGCTGGGCTAAAAAATATCCGCCCAGAAATAGAAGTTCGCTGAAAAAGATAAAATCGATCAGCAACGGGCTTTCAAGCTTGAATTGACTTGCCAGCCATTGACTGTAAGGAAAATGAAAGTTCCCGCGATTCCACGCCCAAAAGGTCGTGATGGTAAAAGCCAACGCCAGGATCCACGCCAAAACCCATCGAAAAACCTTGGCTTCGACCGATTTGATAATGCCGATATTGTCGGTTTTATATTTTTGATCGACCCACGAATAATTCTTCAGGCTCGGGCGCATCGCATTGAGATTGACAACTCCGCCGATTCCCGCCACGATCGCCGCCAGTAGAAATAAATATTGAAAAATGCCTTCGAAATTTAACCCGACGACCAGCGCGAAAATCTTCGGCAAAAGCAAAAATGCGGCGATCAGAGGAACAAAAACCGTCCAGTTGAGCAAAAGATTTCGCAAATAAACCGCGATCAATGTCCAGGTATCCGCCGAAAACAAGCCCGGACGCGGACTCATATAATTGCTGTATGAACGGAGATGCGTGATTTCGGGCGATTCGGGTAAATCCGCCGTTTGCAGGATCAATTTTTTTTCAACTTTTTTTGCCTTTTCGTTAGAAAAGTCCGTTTTATTTTCATCGATCCGGTGAATCCAAGCCGAAAGCCAACTGCCGATATAGCCGCCGCCCGAAACAGTGGAAATATATTCAAATTTACTGAGCAGATTATGTTTCGCGAGCGCTTGCAGAACGCCCAAACCAAAGGTCGCGCTGCGAATTCCTCCGCCCGAAAAACAAACCGCCGCGATGCGCTCGCCATTTTTTGCTTTTTCGACCGAAATTTTATGAATCTTGGTACGGATCAATTTCAACATTTCAAAGCGGAAATTCGCTCGATTTTCGGAATTTTCAAACCCATTCCAGCGTCCTGCCCGAAGCAGCTCCTCAATTTTTTGCGAAGCATTATTCTTCAATTCCTTATAATCTTCCGCCGCGAAAATATCGAGATGAAAATATTCTTCCAAAAGATTTTGATAAAGCATCTTCACAAAATTGGAATCTTCGATAAAATCCGCGAAAAGCCGGTAGAACTCGGCAATTTTTGCTTCATCCGTCCGCAGATTTTCAAGCTTCAATTCGTTTTCCAGAAGCTTTACTGTTTCCCGGTAATCGGCTCTTTGATTTTCGGGCAATTGCTCTAATTTTCGTTTGAACAGTGAAAAATCGCCCGAAAGATTTTTCGGAGAAAGATCGTCATTTTTTGAATCTTCCATATTTTCCTCCGTGTTTTTTGGAAAAAGCGGGATCGCGTTGTCTGAGCTATTTGGGTTGCTCACCAAACAAATTGAACGAA
>CADEFG010000515.1:0-1820 GCA_902826505.1 uncultured Acidobacteriota bacterium | reverse complement strand
TCCTTTAAAACAATCTAGTTATAAGCTAAAAAAAAAAAAATTTATACATTTTTTTTCTTCGTTAAATATTTGCTAAACTCGGTTTGAGATTTTTTAGAAAGATGCGAGCCCAACTTTATAAAATTTTCCCGCTCGGAATCGATGCTTTGACGATCGAATTCGGCAACCGGATTTCTGCAGAACTCAACGACAAAACCCTCGATCTTTTCCGGTATTTCGAAACAAATCCTTTTGCGGGCTTGATCGAAACGGTTCCGGCTTATTGTTCGCTTTCGATTTTCTATGAAGTTCGGTCGGTCAGAAAAAATTATCCCGAATTTTTGACGGCATTTGAAGCTGTTCAAGAGCTGGTTAAAACTGCCTTGCAAAATTTAACGGAATTGCCGAAACCCGCGCCGCGTTTGATTGAAATTCCCGTCAATTTCAAAGGTGATTTTGCGCCCGATCTGGAATTTGTCGCGGCGTCCAATAATCTAACCTGCCAAAAGGTCATCGAAATTTTTACGGCGCAGACCTATCGTGTTTTTATGATCGGTTTTTTGCCCGCTTTTGCATATCTGGGGGAAATTGACGCGGCGATTGGCGCGCCGCGAAAATCCACGCCGCGTCTCAAAGTTCCGCGCGGCAGCGTCGGCATCGCAGGACGGCAAACCGGCATTTACCCGTTCGATTCCCCGGGCGGCTGGCAAATTATCGGCAACACCGATTTCAAGCTTTTTACGCCGGAAAATGAAACGCCGTGCGCTTTGCAAGCCGGCGATCTGGTAAAATTTTACGCTTCGAACCGATGAGCATTTTGATCGACAAACCCGGAATTTTAACGACCCTTCAGGATTTGGGCAGAAACGGTTTCCGGCGTTTCGGGGTCAATCAAAACGGCGTGATGGATAAAATCGCCGTCCGGCTCGTCAATTCCCTGCTCGGCAATGACGAAAACGAAGCGGTTCTGGAAATGCATTTTCCGGCGGCTGAAATCCAGTTCGAAGCGCCGACGGTTTTCGCGCTCGGCGGTGCGGATTTTGCTGCGGAATTAAATCAAGCGCCGGTTGAAAACTGGCGTCTTTACGCGGCAGAAAAAAATTCCGTCCTGAAATTCACAAACAAAACTTTTGGCAATCGCCTTTATCTGGCAATCAAACGCGGATTCAAAACCGAAAAATGGCTCGGCAGCGCGAGCACCAACTTAAAAGCCGGGATCGGTGGTTTCAAAGGCAGAAGATTGCAAAAAAATGACCGGGTCGAGTTCAATCACGAATTACGAATGACGAATGACGAATTTAATTTTAAGATTTCAAATTCGCTGGTTCCCTTTTATTCAAAATTTCCGACGGTGCGCTGTCTGGCGGGCGCGGAATTTGATTTGCTTGACGGACAAAGTAAGGAGAAATTTGTCAATGAAAATTTTACGGTCACGCAAAGCTCCGACCGCATGGGATTCCGTCTGCAGGGCGTAACGCTTTATTTATCAAAGCCTACAGAACTCGTATCGTCAGCCGTCAATTTCGGGACGATTCAGCTCTTGCCAGCCGGACAGTTGATCGTTCTGATGGCTGACCATCAAACTTCGGGCGGTTATCCGCGGATTGCCCACGTCATTCCGACCGATCTGCCGCTGCTCGCGCAGCTCGGAACAAACGATAAGGTCGCATTTCACCTGATTTCGATCGAAAAAGCCGAAAATCTGCTAATGAAGTTGGAAAATGATTTGAAATTATTGCGTTTGGCTTGTAAATTTAGACAACTGACAAATGCTTTCGATTGATTTAAATTGCGATATGGGCGAAAGTTTCGGCACGTGGACGATGGGCAGCGACGCCGCT
>CADEFG010000514.1 GCA_902826505.1 uncultured Acidobacteriota bacterium | reverse complement strand
GAGATCGTCGATAATTCCGGCGTTGGTCGTGCCGCCGGTCGCGATCACCGCAAAAACGCGGCTTTTTTCTTCCGCCGTTAAATTGGCGAGCTGTTCTTCTAATTGAGCGGCTTCAAAACGGTCTTCGGTCGGCACCGAAATCACGTCAACGTCGATCACCTTTGCCATCGCGCGAACCGAAGAATGCGCCGAAATCGCCGTGATGACGATGCCGCGCGTCGTCTTTTTGCGTTCGTCCAGAGCGCGCCAATTTTCACGCGCCGCGACCATCGCCGAAAGATTCGCTTCCGTGCCGCCGCTCGTAAAAACTCCGAACGCGCGAGCGGGCATTCCCGTCAGCGAAACGAGCCATTTCATCGCCTGATTTTCCGCAAAGATACAACCCGCGCCTTCGAGCCAGAACGCGCCGTGAACGTTTGCCGCCGAGGTCACCAGATCGAACATCACGGCGGCGCGCGTCGGCGATGCCGGCACAAACGCGAGATGCCGCCGGTGATTGATCGGGACGCTTGCCTTGATCAAAACATCGCGGAAAATCGCGAACGCCCGCTCGCCCGTAATGCCTTCGGGCGTCACGGTTTCGCCGACCAAAGCCTTTAATTCGGCTTCGCTTTTCGGAAAACCGAGATTCGGGTTCGTGTCCGTAATGCGGTTGATCGCAAATTTGATGACGTCCAGCGACATCTCGACCAGATCAATATCTACTTCGTGCATAAAAATTTTTTTACTCGTACCGCGTAATTACCGGCAGTTTCGTGATTTCCGATAATTTCCGCCGGATTTTTTCGAGTTCCGTTTTGGAAACCGTTTTGAGCTGCCTGAATTCGCGCGTCGAGCGCACCGCATTGCCGCGCGCTTCGACAAAATAATCGGGCGGAACCGGGCGCGTCGGCAGATTTAGCTGAACTTCGTCCGCATTTATCAAAAGCAGAATTTCCGCGAGTTTTTCGATCTCGAAATCCGACGGCGCGCGCAAAATCATCGTTTGGATCGCCAGAAAACCATCGAATTCGCGCCGCAATTGGAAAATCCCCGAAACGATCGATTCGAGCGAAATCCCCGCAAGCGGGCGATCGATGCGCCGCAAGACCGAATCCGACCAGGCATCGAGTTTGCAAAATATCTTGTCGGCTTTTAAGAGTTCGCGGCGCACCTGCTTGTCGTGGAGCAGCGTCGAATTGGTCAAAACGACGAGCGGTTTATGCGTCAGATGCTTGATCTTTTCGATCACTTCACCGAGGTTTTTGGCGAGTGTCGGTTCGCCGCTGCCCGAAAAAGTGATGACGTCCGCCGTTTGCCAATCCGCGTTTCGCAGATCTTTCAAAACCCGTTCGGTCGCAACGAAAACTTTGCGCTGCGCCGTTAAAATATTGATCTTCCCGAGCTGACAATAAACGCATTCAAACGAACAGATCGAATCGATGCCCAACAAATCAACGCCCAAAGACGAACCCAGACGCCACGATTCGACAGGTCCGTAAATTGTTGTCGGAATATGGTTTGTCATATTTTCAGATAATAACCGGTGACGACCGAAAGCGCGGTCAGCGTGCCGTAGACAACTTCCCAAACGCCGATTTTCATCGCCTTGACCTTTTTGCGGTAAGGCGACAGACCGATCGCCGAACGACCGAGCAAAACGGCGAACATCAAAACCGTCAAACCCGAGCTCAAACCGTTAAAGGCTAAAATCCCGACCAGCAGCAAGGCAAATATATGCGCCGAGATCGGAATGAAATTTGAAAATTCCTTGCCTTTTTCAAGTCGCAGACGATTTCTGACATAAAGAATCGACGAAATCAAACGCGCGACAAAGATCGACCAGAGCGCGAGCGCCGCCCCCAAAGTCCAATTATCCGCCAGCGCGATCACCGCAACCGACGACGAGATCGCGATCGCACCGGTCAATTCGGGTAAAAGCTGACGGCTTTGGCGCGAAGCATCACAATATATCTGATAAGCGGCAAGCGGCAAGATAAACAAAAAAGGCAGAAAACTTTCGGATTTGACGAAAAACAAACTGCCCGCTAAACCGAACAAAAAGATCGCGCCGTAAAAAAGCGTAAATTTCAGCGCGACCGCCGTTTGCGGCAGATTTCGTTTCGCCTGCCAATCGGTCAGCAGAACTTTGAGCGGCTGACGCATCAGAAAAGCGCCGACGACGAGCAGCGAAATCCAGACCGCTGACACCGAAAAAGCGATCAGCAGTGCGGCAGTCAAAGGCTCGAAGACAAATCCCCACGAGCCGTGCTCGACCGGCAGCGCGATCGTTTTAACCTTTATATTTCTGTTTATTTGAATGGCTGACACGTGCGCTGACATTTTAACCTTTTATTGAAAATATTTCGTTCTCGAATTCGATCGCCCGCGGAAAAAGCAGGTTATTTTCGAGATGGATATGCTGGTGCAGATCTTTTTCAAAAGCTTCGAGCCGCGTCAAAAGTGCCGTCAAACTCGGGCAGGCGTTTTCGGGAATTTTGTAATCGCCCGAAACGGCACGCATTTGACGCAAAATATCGCCCGCCGTGTCGTGTTCCAAAAGCATCATCCTGACGGGATTTTTGACCGTTCCGAAACAAGACACCGGCACAACGGATTTTCCGCGCCGAAATTCGTCCATTTTGATGATAAAGGGAAACAAGATCTGTTCCTCTTTCACCATATACGGGCTGAGTTCGTTGCAGAGGTCGGTAAAATGCGCTTCCAGTTCAAGTAATTCGGGATGAAGCTCGCCGTGCCGGTCGGCGACCTTTGCCATCAAAGGCTTGAGGTTTTTGATTTCATTGCGTGTGTACACGTGATGTTTGTCGACGATATATTCGATCAGCGCGCTGAGACTCGCGTTTGACAGCCAATCGAATTCCGTGTTTTCGACATTTTCCAGACAGTTGGAAATCTCCGCGACGACCGTTTCAATATCGACACCGGCGGTTTGGCAGGCTTCGTTAAACAGCCGGTTGCCGCCGCAGCAGTAATCGATCTTGTAATTTTCAAAAACCTTGGTCGTTAAAGGCATTTCGAGCGCGATCTCCCGCACGGTTTTGGTTGTAAAATTTTGTATCATAAATTCCTCCAAGAATTTCAACAATTCAAATGATATGAAAGAAAATGGATGGAAAATATGATTGAAATCACATTCAAAAAATAACTTGAGAAAAAAATCGGAAAAAATTTTTAGTGACCGGACAAATTTGTAAAACGGCAAAAAACGCTGAAATAATTGATAGGTGGTAATGAATAATTGATAATTTGCCATCGTCTGAGCAGCCGATTTTCAATTATCCATTATTTCAGCGTTTTTTTTATTAAGTTGAAATTGCGGGTTAGTTAGAAAAATAAATCTTTCTCCAGATCAAGCCATTCAAGCGCCGCGCCGTAAAGCATTTTGGCTTTTATTTCCGCATCGAATTTTGAATCTTCGATCAATTTTCCGGGCGTCAGCTCGCCGAGCGGAAACGGATAATCCGTGCCGAGCGCGATTTTATCCGCGCCGGCGAGCTTGACTAAATATTCAAGCATCAATTCATCGTGAACCAAGGAATCGAGCCAGAATTTTCCTAAATAGTCACGCGGATTTCGCGCGTTATCAACCGCCACCAGATCGGGACGCATCTCAAAACCGTGTTCGATTCTGCCGAGCGTAAAGGGAAACGAACCGCCGCCGTGCGCGAAACAGATTCTGAGGCGCGGCAATTTTTCGAGAACGCCCGAAAAGATCAAGCTGCAAACGGCGCGCGAAGTTTCCGCCGGCATCCCGACGAGCCACGGCAGCCAGTATTTCTGCATCTCGCGCTCGCCCATCATTTCCCACGGATGCACGAAAACCGCCATCGAAAGCGCTTCGCAAGCCGCAAAAAACTCGAAAAACTGCGCTTCGCCCAAATTCAACTGATTGACGTTCGAGCCGATCTGGACGCCGACCATGCCGATTTTTTTGCAGCGTTCGAGTTCTTTGATCGCAAGTTTTGTATCCTGCAGCGGAACCGTTCCGAGACCGATCAAGCGGCGCGGAAATTTTTCGACCGCCTCGGCAATTCCGTCATTTAAAAACCGCGCGACCGCCAAACCGTCATTTGGCTTTGCCCAGTAAGAAAACATCACCGGAACGGTCGAAAGCACCTGAACATTGACGCCGAAAGAATCGCATTCTTCGATCCGGCGCTCGGGCGACCAGCAATTGTCCTCGATCTCGCGGAAAAAATGCCCGTCATCTT
>CADEFG010000513.1 GCA_902826505.1 uncultured Acidobacteriota bacterium | reverse complement strand
AATAAGTTTTGTCGCCGAGCGTTTTGCCGAGCTTGGCAAACGTCGGCGGCGCCATAAAAAGCGCATCGCACCACCACCAGATGATTCCGTGTTTTTCGACTTCGGCACTTTTTTCGGTTTGTATCTTGCGAATCGCCTCGATCGTCGGCTGGATCATCTTTTTGTCTTTCTTCAAACGGTAAAGATCGATGTAGGTTTGCGAGATGACAATGTCGTCGGCGTGGTCGAAACGCTTGCCGATCTGGCAGTTGTTTTTTTCGCCCATTTCCATCAAAGCCCGCATAATTTCGGGTGATTTGGTTGTCTCAAAAGCGGCAAAAACTCCCGCGTAAAACGCGCCGTTCGTCCAATCCGTCAATTCGTGTTTCGGATTCTTTAACTGCCAAGCGGCAACCTTGAGCATCTTTGCCTTGATATTTTTCTTTTGAAAAATGTCCGTGGTCTGCGCTTTGCCGACGGCGGCGCAAACGAGCGAAATGAGCAGTAGAAAGACGATTTGTTTTTTCATAACCTTTCAATAATTCGCGAGAAAGAAGCACAAAAAAGCGAGTGCGATTAATTTGTTTTTGATCGAATTCATAAAGTCGGAACGCCGTCATCTTGACGGCACAGCGTTTGAAGAACGCTCCAAACCTTCATTGCCTATCAAGTTTGATATAAATCGAAATGATTGACGCCCTTTTTCAGCGACGTGATCTGTCAGGATGGCGGGCGTTACGTGCCGAATTATTTCAACTGGCAAATGTCCAGAACATTCATATCCGTGTAATCGAGGTTTTCGCCGCCCATCGCCCAGACGAAGCTGTAATTCGAGGTTCCGACGCCCATATGGATCGACCACGGCGGCGACAGAACGACTTCTTCATTTGCCATAATAAGCGTTCGCGTGTCTTCGGTTTGCCCCATAAAATGCATGATTCGCGCTTTTTCTTCGAGATCGAAATAAAGATAAACCTCGGAACGCCGTTCGTGAATATGCGGCGGGCAAGTGTTCCAAACGCTGCCGGTTTCGAGCGTCGTCAAACCCATTACCAATTGCGAAGATTCGCAAACGCCCGGAATGATGAGTTGATAAACCGTTCTGACATTCGAGGTTTCGACCGCACCGAGATTCAGTTTATTGGCGTCGGCGGCGGTCAAAAGTTTTGTTTCAAAACGTTTGTGCGCGAGCGTCGAAAGCAGATAAAACTTTGCCGGATTCGCCGCGTCAACCGATTCAAACGAAACTTCCGCGCTTTCCTTGGCGATATACAGACAATCTTTTTTGCCGAGTTCGTAGGTTTCGCCATCAACCGTGATCTTCCCGCGTCCTTCGCCGATATTGACCGCGCCCATTTCGCGGCGATCGAGAAACGGTTTGCCTTTCGCCGATTCGGGTTCTTCGTGCGTGGGCAGCGAAATTTTTTCGCTGACGGGAAACGCGCCGCCGACGGCGATCCGGTCAAAATGCGAATAGTTCAGACGGACTTCATTTTCGGAAAATATTTCATTGACCAGATAAAGCGCGCGCAAATCCTCGTTCATCGCGCCGTAAATTGATTCGGGATGCGTCGCGTAATAAGTTTTTTGATACATAATTTTTTTGTTTTTTTTACAGTCCAACTATCATTGATTAGTTCAATATCAATCCGTTGTTTTTAGCTGTTGAAAACGGCGACATAATATTGAATCCGGAATTTATGCCGTTATCTTCGACAACTTGCATTGGTTGTCAATTCTTTTCCGACAATTAGCGGCTACAAAAATGCCGCCGTTTTCAACGGCTTAAAAAATTGCCTAATCGGTTAAGTTTAAATTTTAAATTAGAAAAACAGAAGCGAATCTTTGCTATCAGCTTCCAATTTCGGCACCGACAACATCATTTTCGTAAATTTTTCGTCCGCGTATTTTCGCGCGGCGCGGCGCAATATCGGAAATAATTTTTCAGGCTTGAGCGGTTCGATTTGGTTGTCTGTCCATTTTTTTCCGGCAACCGCAACAGGCTGCAAAAACTCGATCGCTTTGCGAATCCCGCGACCGTCGGCGGTTTGAAAATTCCACAGATCAACGCCCGCTTTTTCGCCCAATTCGGCGAGCGAAACAAATCCTTCGAGATTCATCACGCTGTAATCCCAGGATTTTGTCCGTTCCAATTCTAGCGGCTGGCGTCCGTCGGGTTCGATCTGTTTGGCGATTCGTTTTTCCTTTGCGGTTTCGAGAATCTTTTTGGCGAAATCTTTTTTTCCGGCAAATAAGGCGAACGCGGCGATCTGAACGTCGTAAAAAGTACCGTGATTGTTTTTCGTTTCCGATTCGTCGCGCCCGTTTTTGCTCGTCACGAGCCAATCGAGATACGCCGAAAACCACGTTTCAAGACCTTTTTGATCGGCTTTTGTCCATGACTTTGAACCTTCGAGCAACCCGATCGAATCAACCGTCCGCGTCAAACCTCTGGTTTCGATGATCCCGATTCCGCGACCCGTATTCAACCCCGGAATCGCTTGCGCATATTCCAGATTCGGATTCATTTTTGTCTTCGCGTCCAAAAACCAAAGCCGCAGAATCGCGGCGGCGCGCGCGGCATATTCTTCTTTGCCGGTAAAATAATAGGCGACCGTAAGCTTTTCGACCGTTTCAACCATTTTGTCCATCAGATCGTGGTCGGGATATTTTTTGATCTCGGGATTTCGTTCGCCGTCTTTTCGAATATAAGGAAAACCATCGGGCGTTTGCGGGTTTCGCCAGAAATACGGAGCTTGGCTCATATAGTCGCGTTTATCGCCGCTCGGCGGCGTCGCCTGTTTCGTGACGATCGAAAGGATTTCGGTTCGCATCGCTTTTTTGGCGTCATTTTCGATTTTGGCAACCGCCGCTTTGAGCGAATTATCGCCCGCTTTCGCTTCAAAGATCTTTGTTCGGCGTTCCTCCAATAATTGCGGGTTTAAGATAAAAACGCGCGGCTTTTGGGCAGTAATTGTCTGCCCGCCAACGATCAGCAAAACTATTAAAACAAAGGCTTTGATAATTTTATGGTTTTTCACGATCTTACTTTTTCAGAAAATCTTCCCGAATCGGTGCAAAAATGTCGATCAAAATCACTTCTTCATCGAGCATCGTCGCGCCGTGGCGATTATCCGGCGGAAAATGCAAAACGTCGCCCGCCGCGACGATGCGTTCCTCACCGCTAATGATAAATTTGACCTTGCCCTGAACAACCAGCGTCATTTGTTCGTGCGGATGACTGTGTTCGGCGGTCACGACAAACGGCGCGAAACGAAAACGGCAGACCATCACATTTTGCCCGACGATCATTTGCCGTTGGATTCCCTTTTCAATTTGCTCGACCGGAACTTTGCTCCAATCGGTCACCAATGCGGATATTCGTGTGTCTTCGGCAATCATAATTTTATTCAAGTAAGCTAATGATTTAACAATTTTAATAAGGCACGTTTATTTTATTAGTTCTAAACTGATTTCCCAAACCGTCCTTTGACCTTTTTTTATCTGCCAACCGGCAGATTCCAAAACAAGATGAAGCGGAATTGCGCCCAAAACGCCTTTCCCCAAACGGCTGTCGCCCGTCGTTTGCAGCGAAATTGAATATTTCCAATCGGCACTTGCCTTTACTTTCAGCGTTCCCTGGCGACCGTCAAAAATGTCGGTTCGCTCTTTTCCGCTCATTTCGACCCGCGCGCGGTCGGCAGTTGTCGGCACTGCCACGCGCCAGTTTTTGACGGTCAAATCCTTGTCGGCGGTCAAAGTTTCGCGCCGGATCAATTTGTTTCCCGCGATTCGCCAAATGACTTCGCTGGTCATTCCGTTTTCAAATATTTCGCCCGAACGACTTCCGATTCGCGCCCATTTTTTCCAAACAACGCGCAAAGATTTGCCGTCAGCCGCCGGCTCGATCAAATCCGCGCCTTCCGAAGCGGCGTAAACTTTGCCGTCATCGAGCTGGAGAAACGGCACGAGCGACGGGTAAACTTCTTCGACCGGCGCGGAAAATCCGGCGAGCCCGAACGGCGCGGGCAGATAATCGGCGATTGCCGGTTTCGTGCCGGTCGTGATCGGCAAAGCAAACTGGAAATTCCCCTGCCGGACAAGCCAGACGCCGTATTGACGGTCTTTCTTTTTCTCAAAAAACTCGAAACGCGCCGTTTGATCAAATTTCGGGATCGCCTTAATTTGCGTAATATTTTCCCTTGCCAGCGATTTCATAAACGAATCGTGCGCGAG
>CADEFG010000512.1 GCA_902826505.1 uncultured Acidobacteriota bacterium | reverse complement strand
GCTGTTTGTGGTAGTTTTTGCTTTGACTTATGCCGGTGAAGAATCTCTTTTTCAACAAAAGAGATTCTTAGTTAGAATCCCGCCGCCGATCTATCTGGATTTTTCCGCGCAGGATAGATTTTGGCAATCCCAAAAACCGCTTTTTCCGCAGGAAGAAATGACCGAACGGATTCCCGAAGGCGTTCCAAATTATCGCGAGCTTTTGATTATTTCGTTTGAAAAAAATAAATCCATTAAAATAAATTCCGAACGATCCGGAAAATTATCGGACATCGAACCTTTGAAGAAAAAACTTCGTGAAATCTTTCGTTACCGCGAAGAAAAAGGCATTATCGATGAAAACAGCCGAAAACCGATCAAAGCTGTGATGTTAAAAGCGCCGCGTACAGCAAAATACGGTGAAGTAACAAGAATCGTGGACGCTTTGAAGGAAAGCGGTGTAGACCCGATCATATTGCAAATCGATTGTCTTCCGCAATAAATCACGAATAAAAAAAGCGGGCGCGAAAACTGCAGTTTTCGCGCCCGTCCTCTTTTATTCCTTATTTGTCCTTAGTCGCCGACTGAAACCGTAAAACGCGCTTCCGGCACGATCGTTTCGAGATCATAGCTTTCAATCGTCAAATCCGAAACACGCTGTCCGCCAAGTCTTGTCACAATGTGGAAGGGAAGCATCATACATTTTGCGCGGCGATAGTCGCTGCGTTCTTCTTCGACGAGCACTTTGCCGTTGTAGTATGAAACAACCTTGTTGACCAGAAATGTTCTTTTATCCAACCAGTAGCGGAGCGAATCGGTTGAATTGAATTTGACTTCAACCACATAATTATTGTCATTGTCTTTGAGTCGATCGGTTTTAAGCTGTCCGTCGATCGCTTTGTTGAGCGTCCCGAAACCCATCAAACCCCAATGCCGTGAAGCCGCCGCTTCGCTGACGCGAAACTCATTTCCCATATACATTCCGCCGCCCGAACTTCCCGTATAAACCAGAAAGGTTTCGCCGATTGTCGGTCCGGTCGGTTTGACATCAAGCCGGCGACGCGAATCTTTGTCCTGGAAATCGGTCATACTAAATTTGACCTCGACGGTTGATGCCGCGCCGCCCGTGCCGAGACCGGCGCCGACGATCGGAGCGACATTGACAAAGCCTTTGGATTTAGCCGTTAAAAACTGTAATCCGCGATATTCCTCGCCGCCCATGGCGACACGAGTGACGCTTAACAATTCGCGTCCGGTGAAATCCTGCTGCGCTTTCGCGGTGCTCGTGGCGGATGAAATAATTCCAATCGCTAAAACACCACAGACTGCCATCAAGATAATTTTATTGTAAATACAGAATCGAAACATATTCTAAATTTTTCTCCTAAACAAGATATTTGTAAAACTAAACCAAAGAACAATTTGAGCAACGATAAACGAAAGACTTTGTAAAAGCAAGCTAAGTTTTTAAAAATTCGAATGCCGGTGAATTTGCCGAAATCGCCATTGTCTCAAGTGATTCGGGCAGTTTCTGCTTCTGTCCGCTGACTGATAATTTTTGTTAATTTCATGCCTTCGCTTTTCTTCCGTTCCGGTTCGCTCAATTTGCCTTAAACGATTGCCCTTCATGGTCTTGCGCATTTTTCGCCAAAAGCTATTTTCGTTTTTTCGATGAACGGAAATACCTTTTTGAAGATCAGCGCTAACATTGACGATAAAAAACTTTAACCCAAAAAGTCCTGAGAAAAAGATGAGAATTTTCTTAGATATTCCTTAGAAGCAGTATGTTAATTGAGATTTTCGGCTTTCTCCGAAGGCGAAGATTTTAACACGCGAAACTTTTTGAACAATCGCATCGGACAGGTTCAAAAACATTACCACGAGAATTTACGCGGCTGTGAAAACAAAGATTCTGTACCGCCTTAGATCGCCGCGCCAAGCTGTCTGAGCAATTGCGCGGCGTCAAAATAGACATTTTCACCCGCCAATTTGTTTTCCGGACCAAAGATGTAAACAGTGCAGACGGGTATTTCAAAAGCTCGCCCCGTCGCGGCAAATCCCTGCCAGGTTCCCGTGTGAACGCCGCTCAAAGTCTGTTCGATAATGATCGCCTTTTCACTGACGTACCGCCGTTTCTCACCGACTTTAAGATCCGCAAAGCCTCCGTTTTGATCGAATCCGAGCCGCTCATGAAATTTACGGATACTTTCGAGACCGCTGAAAACACTGCCGTTAATCAAAACGACCGCTTCCTTTTCATACGTCTGCATGATACCTTCGATGTCATATCGAGTCTCCGCCGCAAGATGCTCATTTAATAGTTTGAGACGCGCTTTCAACTGCTCATTAACCATATCTTTTTACCTTGAATTTTCAGAAGATTTTCGTTTTCGTTTTCGTCGGTAAATTCCCACGAAATGTCTTCAAACATGCTGGTTTGTTTCAAAAGATTGCCGTTTTGATCGTAGAAATCATACATTCCTTCGTGAAAATTCTGCGGGTCAACGCGGACGGCTTCGGGAATGATCTCGGTCGCGCCGTTTTCGTAGGTGATTTTGATTGCCATTTTTGATCAATACGGCGCTTCGACCGATTCGCGGTTTATCGCGGATGTATAACTGTCGCTCAGCGAATAATGCGTGTCACGGTTGCGGTAGAATTCGATGCCTTCGAATTGGTTTTGATAATCTTTGCGGAATGGAAATTTGAGACTGACGACCAGATCAACTTTTGACCAGCCGCCGCGCTCGATTTCGGCGATTTCGTTGCCAAGTTCAAGCTCGGAGCACAAGATCGCGTCGAGCGGTGTTTGTAAAATTGGCGTTTCGGCAAGTGGTTCGCTCATTCGCCTTCGATCCAGACTTCTTTGATCCAGATCGCGAGATTTTCCCACTTTTCGTTTGTCGTACCGTTATGCGACCAGAATTCGACCTCACCTTTTTTATTCAGACAATAATAATCGCCGTTGTCCTCGCAAATCGGTAGTAAAGTCAGCGGCAATTCCATCTCATCCCAAGCATATTCGGCGATCTCGACCAGATTCAGATAACCGCAGTCGGCAGCGACCATCGCCGGTTCGAGCGTGCCGACGACGACATCGCTCGCTTCGAGCAGAAATTGGCGGTAATCTTCGTGAAATTTGACGTTCAGACGACTTTCCGCCGCTTTGACTTCCGCTTCGGTCGGCAGACGAAAAGGTTTGGGAACAGGTTCATTCAACTCGCGTAATTCGACGATTACTTCTGATAAATTCATACGAAAACTAAATTTTCATTATTGCCTTCAGCTTAACTCAGTGAAGAAAGGATGCTTACAACTAATTTCTCTACAAAACCTTTATAATCTAAATTCCCGATTTTGGCAATAAAAATTTTATTTCCGCAACGAATCAAAATAAAAAGACCCGAATCCGGATTTGGTTCAGGTCTTTTCGTATCTATATAAAGTTTGAAATTTATTCGTTTAACAACCTGTCCGGAGTTTGCGCGGTCAGTTCGTCCAAATTGAGCCGGATCATCCCGCCCGCATCGGAAAATGCTGCCATTGCGACCCGTCGACGGTCGCGTGACCGGAAAAATAGCAAACCGACGATAACGCCTGTCAAAACCGCCAAACCGACGCCCGAAAGAATCCAAATTGTCGTCGAAAGAAATACATCAGCCATGGTCGTGGCGAGATAGCGTTCATATTTTTGCTGGTAATTAGGATCTTCGCCGAGCCATTGCACCATTTTTTCGTATTTAACCTGATCCAATAGCGCGTTTGCCGCTGCTTCGTCACCGGCATCAAAGACAAATACGCTGTAATTTCCAATGCGCCGGTAAATTACGGGCGGAGTTTGCGGTTGTTGAGCAAGTCTCAGGATAAATTGGGCGTCGGCTTCAATCGAAACTTGCGGGTTTGTATATTCGAGGATCAAAAGTTTCCCCGCATCGTAAGGCGCGGTCACGGCTTCCGTTCCGCCGGTAAAATCAATCAGATCAAAAATTGTGCGTTCGCCGAGTACTCCGCGCAAATCGTTGACGTTGTTTGTATAAGTTGCACGGTTTCGTGCATTTTCCCAATCAGGCAGATGTTTTATCAAAACCGGAATGCCGTCTTCTTCGGAAATTTCTTGACTTTTGAACTGTGCAAACGTGACGCAAACCGTCAAAAACAACACACAAGCCACACTTAAAACTTTTGCAAATTTCAGTTTTCGCATTACAAATTTACTTCTCCGCACGGGAATTTATCG
>CADEFG010000511.1 GCA_902826505.1 uncultured Acidobacteriota bacterium | reverse complement strand
GCCGAAGAGCGCATTGTTGATCGTCACTTTCGCTTTTGTGTCGGTCGAAAGCGCTTCTTTCGGCTGTTCGGTGAGGAATTCGCGGTTTTGCGCTAGTAGCGATTTTTTGCGCGAAAAATCAAGAAATTTCTGGGGCGTTTCGGCGTATTTGATCAGCTCGTCGAGCGCCGCCGCGTCGTGCAGAAAGGTTTTCGTTTGTTTGGAAATTTCCGCGTACGCCGCTTTTGCCTTTTCGAACATTACTTTGAGCTGTTTTGTTTCGCGTTCGTTCCATTCGCGCGAATTTCCCTTGTATTCGAAAACTTCCTTCAACCGCGCCAGGATATAATTGCTGTCAAATTTCTGCGCGGTGATCTGGTCGCGGCGGTTCGTGTTTTTCTCGGCAGAATCGTAAAAGGCGAGAATGACGTGAACGTCCAAAAGACTGAGCAGCGAGATCGTGTCCCACTGCAAAAAATCGCGCTCGCCGCCCAAGCCTTCGTCTTTGACGACCGGAATGATCGTCACTTTTTTACCGTCAAAGCCGAGCGTGTCGTAAACGCGCTCATACGGATACGAACGCGTTCGTTTCGGCGAGATCCAGCGGCTGACGGCGATTTTCTTCGTGCCGTCGTCCAGGATAAACGCGCCCTGCGATTTGTTGATGTCAAAATTTTCGAGTTTTGACGTTTTTAAATCGTCATTGACCGATTGTTTGTATTTGATCTTTTCGATGTCGCCCGAAATTTCGACGGACTGCAACTTTTTGAAGGAAATTTCCCGCAGAGGCGCGAAGAACGCAGGGGAAAAATCTGCTCTGTTTTGAAAAATCGCCGGATTATTTAGTTTTTTTTTACTTCCGAGACATTTGCCGGAACTTCGACGACCGAACCGAGTTTGACGAAAGCGTTCTCGCGTTTGACCTTAACCTTGAGGCGCGGCGAGGCGTTCGTTTTATCGGTCGTTTCGAGAAGATCGGATTTGAAGGTGACGGAATAAGCCGTGCGAAGCTGCCGGACAATATCGTCGTAGGCTTTTTGAATCTGGCTGAGTTGCGTGATCGGGTAATAAACGCCGCCCGAAATCTGCGCGAGACGTTCGCCTTCGCCTTCGGCTTTGGTCGTCAAACCCATATATTTGGCGCGCAGCGGATCAATCTTCGCGTTCAGATCGGCGTTCGAGGCGGCGATCAGCGTCGACGGAACATAAAGCGGATAGACGAGCGCGCCGCTTTCCTGGATCGAGCCTAAAAGCGCTTCAAATGAAAGAAACGAATGATTGTCGTCGCCGTCCGTCAGCGCGACGATCGCCGTGCGTTCACCGCGCAGCGGTCTGAGCGTTTCCGCCAGCGTATAGGCAAGCGAATCGTAAAAAGCCGTGCCGCCGCCGGCGTCAAAAGTATCGAGACTTTCCGAGAGTTTTCCTTTATCGGTCGTAAAAGCCGAGATTTGTTTGACGTCCTCGTTAAAAATGATGATCGCGATGCGGTCGCTGCGGTCGGCGGTTTCGACAAAGGCGCGGGCGGCTTTGCGGATAAAATCGACGTAATTTTCGATGCTCCCCGAAACATCGAGAAGCAGCACCAGATTAAACGGCGCGGTCGTCGGAACGACCGATAAAATCTCGCGCTCCGTCCCGCGTTCCAAAACCTGAAAATCTTCCTTTTTCAAACCGGCAACCGCGCGGTTGTTGAGATCCGTGACGCGCACCAAAACCTTTTTGATGTTTGAATTGACGCCCGTTTGATTACGTTTGGCGGCGTTCAGCGCCGGTTCGCGCTGATAGGGCGGCAAGGTCGCCGCATAATCGCCGAAATATTTCGGGCTCGCGCGGCGGATCGCTTCCGTCAGAAGCGAATCGCCGCTGCGGATGATCGCTTTTGCCGCGTTGGTCAGCGGTCGCTCGCGCAGATCCGACGGCACTTCGTTCGGATTGACATTAAGCAGAACGATCCCGCGATCGGTCGTAAAATTCAGCGAAATCTCGTTGGAAATTTGTTTTTTGGTTTTTGGTTTTTGGTCTTTGGTCTTTTTGTCGTTTGACTTTGGCTCAGAGGTTGTCGAATCCGGCATTTCGGTTTCAGATTCGTTGCTGTTATTCGTATCGCCTTCATCCTCCGGCGACCTTGAACTTGAGACTTGGGACTTCGGAGTTTTCTCGGTGATTGTGCCGCTCAGGACAAACTTACCGGCGGATTTCTCCCTGACCTTCGAGAGCTCGACATCGCTCAGAAAACGCGGGCGCGAAGCCGTCCAGACAAAATTATACTTCAGATTTTCAAGCGGCACGTCCGCCGCGATCGTCCCGGTTTCGGTGCGCACTTCGACCGCCAGAAAATCGCCCGAAAGGCGGACTTCGCCCTCGCCTGTCCGAACTTTCAAACGCATTCTTTCCGGCAGTTTAAGTGATAGATCGATCCGTTTTTTCGGATCGAGCGGCACGACCTCGACGAGAAATTTGCCGTTCAGCGCCGTGATCTTGATCTCGGTTTCGGCGACCGATCGTTCGGAATTTGCCGTCAGCCAACCTTTGGTTTCGATTTGATCGGCGGTTTCTTTTTTTTCCGCCGAAGCATCGACGCGTCCGAAATTATTGACGATTTCAAGGTTTGTACCGGTCGGCAGTTCGAGCTCGCGGGTGAAAGTTTGCGCGTCCGTCGATAGCGCCAAAAAAAACAGGACGCCGGTCAAAAGACAGATTTTATAAAAAAGATTTTTCATCTTTTTCAGGTTTTGCTCGTCACTCTGCCCGATTGCATCAGCCGGTCCTGAACGCGCTGCTGCCATTTCGATTTCGGGCGTTCGGCATCTTCAAATTGTTCGAGCAGATCCTGCATCGATTCGCCGCCCGCCTGCCGCGTTTTAAAGTAAATCAGCGCCGTGATGATCGAAGTAAAAGATGCGATTAAAACCGTAAACGGTGCCCAAAGAATTTCAAAAATGCTTTCGGTCAGTGATTTTCTGAGATTTTTCGCCTTCTTTTCGCCATCGCTCGCCGGAGCGGTTTCGTTGGTCGTCACACTTGCCCCCGCACCGTTGACTTGAAAATTGATGTTTTTTTCCTTTTCGACGGATTGCTCGGCAGCCGCCGGTTCCTGGCTCAATAATTTTTTATCGGGATCCATTCTGCTGAATATTCCGCTGACCGCTAAACCCATCAACAATCCCAAAACCGCCGGCACGACATAATTGAGAAGCGCGGCAATAAAAACCGTGCGGAACGAACGGCGGACCAGCTCGACCGACCGCCGGAACGATTTTCGACCCGAAATGCCTTCCATCATGATCGAGGGCGCCACCAGCATCAAGCTCGCCGAAACGGCGACCCCGATCAACAAACAAATCACGATCGCGATCAGCGCGCCGATAATGATGCCGGCAACCGGTAAAATAAAATAATATATCGGCGCGCCGATGATCCCGCCGATAATTCCGGCGGGAATAACTCCGACGATCCAGCTCAAAAGCGCGAGCAAAGTGCTCGCCGTGACGCTTTTCAAAAGCGGTTTCCAACGCTCTTTGACCCGCGCAAAAGCCGTCCGCAAACTGATCGGTCGCAAGGGAACGGCGAGAATTTGCGCGACGATCCAGGTCGTCACGCCGACCAGAATCGCCGCCGTAAAAACCTGGATGATAAAGGTGGCAATGACTAAAATCACCATCAACGTGGTCGTCAGAACGCCGCTCTCAAAAACCTCGACCGCGACCAAAAAACTGTAAATCGCCCGCGTCAAACTCAGCACCAGTGCGGGAATCGAGATCAGAAAAGCGAGCTGTAAAAACTTCGGCAGGCGTTCGGTGAAAATCGTCATCGCACGCGTCAAAAGCGCGCCGATGCCTTCGGAATTTGCCCGCAGGATCGAGGCAAAAGCAAGCGCGGTCTGGGGACGTTTTTCGGTGTCTTTGAGCAAAGACGACATAACGACCCGTTTAACTTTGCGCGGAACTTTTTTGGCGACCAGATGCGGCGGCTCCGTCTCCTTATGCGAAGCCATGACGCTCGTAAAATCGCCCTCGAACGGAGTTTTTCCGCCGAGCATCTGATAGGCGATGACGCCGAGCGAGTAGATATCCGAACGCGGCGAAAGTTTTTCGCCGCGACATTGTTCGGGCGACATATAGAGCGGCGTCCCGAGAACTGCGCCGACGCGCGTCAATTCGCTGGTTGACGTAATATCTTTGAGAGTTTTATCGCCGGGCTGCGACATCAGTTTGGTGACGTCGTTTTTTTGGATGATTCGTGT
>CADEFG010000510.1:1947-4229 GCA_902826505.1 uncultured Acidobacteriota bacterium | reverse complement strand
GAAAATCGTCAATCGGTAATCCAACAAAAGTTTATTTGATAAGGTCAGTGAAAGTTTTTCTTAACGATTGACCATTTCCGATTGACGATTTCCGTGTTTTTTCCAGCTTTTTGGGCAAAGCATTAAGAACCCGTAAAATTGGGAACGCGTTTCTCGAAAAACGCCCCGACGCCTTCTTTAAAATCATTGCTTTTGCCCGATTCGATTTGCAGCCGGTGTTCCAAATCAAGCTGTGCGGAAAGATCGTTCGAAAACGTCGCGTTGAGCATCTGTTTGATGCGTCCGATCGCAGCGGTCGGCGCGAGCGCGAGTTTTTGCGCCATTTTCAGAGATTCCGCCGCTAAATCGTCCGCCGCGACAACGCGATTGATCATGCCGATCTGCAAGGCGCGCGGCGCAGAAAGTGTTTCGCCCGTCATAAAGATTTCCGCGGCAAGCTTTTCACCGACGGCGCGCGGCAGAAAGAACGAACCGCCGCAATCGGGCGAAAGTCCGATCCGCACAAAGGCTTCGTTAAAACTCGCATTTTCCGCCGCGAAAATCAGATCGCACGCCAAAGCGAAATTTGTTCCCGCGCCCGCACAAACGCCCTGCACCGCCGCTAAAAACGGAATCGGTGTTTCGCGGATCAGCAGGATCACATCGTGCAGGGCTTTCAGCGGCTCTTCCATAAAGGCTTCGATCCTGCCTTCTTTCTGCCACATGAGCTGCATCTCGCGCAGATCGCCGCCCGAACAAAACGCGCGACCTTCACCGGTCAAAACAATTGCGCGCGCATTGTCTTGAATCGCGTTTTGAATTGCCGCCAACAAATCTTTCGTCAGCTGCAAAGAAAGCGCATTTAAGGCTTCGGGGCGATTCAGAGTGATCACCGCGACCGTTTCGTTCAGTTCATATTTTACGGTTTCAAATGTCATAAAGTGAAAAAGGCTTAAAGGTTAAAAGGTTGAAAGGCAAAAAGGCTAAAAGTGAAAAAGTGAAAGAGTAAAGACGAATATAAATCAATCGACTTTTTCACTTTTTCACTTTTTCACTTTTTCACTTTTTAAGCGAATTTCATCCTTGATTTACTCGCCTGAAAACATTCACGGCACAACACGGCGCGACCGACTTTCGGTTGAAACGGCACCTGGTCGTGTTTGCCGCAATGATCGCAAACGATTTCAAAGCGGGTCGGCGCATTTTCACCTGTCGCCATCTTTTTCGAACGGCACTTCGGGCATCTCTGAGGCGCCATCATATTTCGCTGATAGAAAGTTTCCTGCTCTTTTTCAGTGAAAATAAAAATCTCTTTACACTGAACACACGGAATTTCAACGTCCGGCATTTCATTTATCTCCTTTTTTGAAAAGTTTAGCACAAACGCCCGCATAACTGTAATTGGCGTTCGCGTCTTGCCAATTAAAACTTGTGATTTTTGGAAATCTAAGGTATTTTCAACTTTATAGTGTCAAAGTAAAGTAAACGCACGAGGAGTTTCGTCTATGAAATTTAGAAATTTCGTATTGGCTTGGGTCTTTTTGTCCTTCGCCGCCGCCATCAATGTACAGGCACAATTTGATATTTCCGGCTCGATCAACGGAAGAGTTGTGACGGCGAGCGGCACCGGCATTCGCCGCGCCAGTGTCCACGTTCTCAATCTGACGACTCTGGAAAACGAAATTCACGTCACCAATGATTTTGGGTATTTCCGCTTCAATAATCTGCCGATCTTTAATTTGTATCTGGTGACGGTCAGTTCCAAACGACATTTTTTCACATTCTCAAATCAATTGGTCGAATTCTCAGAACTTGAACACGAAATGACCTTTACATCCGACGATTAAAATCACTCGTCGTTCAAAGCGCGAACGTGATTTTTGACCGTTTCGCCCAAAGTTTCAAGATTATAACCGCCTTCGAGCGCGGAAACGATCCGACCATTACACGTTTCCGCCGCCCATTGTTTGATCGTTCTGGTCATCTGCATAAAATCCTCGTCCTGAAGCCGCAATTGTCCGAGCGGATCGGTCAGATGCGCATCGAACCCGGCGGAAATTATGATCAGATCAGGCTTAAAATTCGAGTTGATATCGCCGATCGCGCTTTCAAACATCCGTTTCTGTTCGCTCGGTTTGGTGTGCGCTTTGACGGGCACGTTCAGCGTGTAGTTTTTGCCGCGCCCGAAACCCGTTTCGCCCCGCGAACCCGAACCCGGATACCACGGATATTGATGCATCGAAAAGAAAAACACGCTCGGGTCGTCGAAGAAAATCCCCTGCGTGCCGTTGCCGTGATGCACG
>CADEFG010000510.1:0-1937 GCA_902826505.1 uncultured Acidobacteriota bacterium | reverse complement strand
TATCCGCATCGATCATTTCGACACCGTTTGCAAACGCGTCCTCAACGTGTTTTAAATGATCTTTTGTATGCGCCGCCTGAATCATTCCTTTCGACGCCTGTTCGGGCGTGATTTCCAGCAAAGATTCCCAAAAGTCGTTATCGCTTTTGAGCGCTTTCATGACGACTTCATACCGGCGCGGCGTTTCGGGATGCCCGAATCCGGTGTCGTGTTTTTGATAGATCGGATGATGAATTAAAGCTGTTTTCATAAAAATCGGTGACAACGGATTATACGGCTCTCACAGATTTTTAATTATAGTTATAATCTGTGGAATAGGTGAAATCTGTTGACAAAAATATCCTAATCGTCGATCGCCCGCAAAAAAGATTCGATCAATAATTTTATCGCTTCGATGGTCGGCGCGTCCGTTAATTTGCCTTCCGAATTTAATTTCGTTCGAGCGCCCGAAATCAACAGCGCAGTTTTTTCCGAAATCTTCGCTTCGATGGTTTTTAAGACCAGAAAAAGCGCTTCGTGCGTTTTTTCGCCGAGGCTCGAAGCCGTGATCAAAACGACCGGTTTCGCAGCGAAATCGCTTGTTCCGACCGTCCATTCGAGCGCGTTTTTGAGTGCGCCCGGAATGCTGAAAACATATTCGGGCGTGCAGATCAAAACGCCGTCCGAGGCTCTGATTTGGCGGCGCCAATCCGCGACTTCCGCCACCGGCGTTTCGCTTTCGAGATCGGGATTAAAATGCGGCAAACTGGCTAAACCGTCATAAATCGTCACATTTATTTGATCCGAGAACAGTTCCGCGATGTTTTCGATGATCGTCAGATTCGTCGAACGCGCGCGCAGGCTTCCCGAAATTGCCAGGATATTTTTCATAAAAATCTGACAACAGATTTCAACGAATTTCACAGATTTTTTTTTATTGGTTTCAATCTGTGAAATTTGTGTAATCGGTTGTAAAAAATCTTCTAAATAAATGCGGTTTCGTGCAAAAGCTCGCCTTTGGCAAAGCGCTCGAAGCTGAGGCACGAAACGTCTAAAAAGCTTGCGCCGCCGTCGAGAATAATCTCCGCCAGCGCGCGTCCCGTGGCGGGCGAATGCATCACGCCGTGACCTGAAAACCCGTTTGCAAAATATAATCCTTCAACGCCGCAACCGCCCAGAATCGCGTGATGATCGGGCGTATTTTCATAAAGTCCGGCGCGGCATTTCGCGAAAACCGGCGTCGTTTCCGCCAAAAACGGCGAGCGATGTTTTGCCCGTGCGTAAACTTTTTCGATAAACGACGCGTCGAAATTTGTGTCGAACGAAGTTTTTTCGTCCGGGTCGGGATAGGCAAAAAGGACTTCCGTGTTGTCCGAATTTGCCGACAGATCAACAAAATCGCGGGCGGTGCGAAAATGAAAACCGCTCCCGATGTCGATCACCATCGGCAGATTTTCGGGCAAGTTTTTTTCGCTTTTCGCCCAGACGATCTGGCGTTTTTGCGGTTCGACGGGCAGGTCAATTCCGGCGGTTTGCGCCAATTCCCGCGCCCACGCGCCGGTACAAATGACCACATTTTCACATTCGATCCTGCCTTTGTCCGTTTCGATCGATGTGATTTTTCCGCCTTTGGTTGCGATCGATAAAACCTGTGTATCGAATTCGATTCTCGCGCCTTGCGCGAAAGCCTTTGTCGTAAATCCGCGCATCACCGCGAGCGGGTTGATAAAACCGTCGTGCGCGCCGAAACTTCCGCCGACAATATCCGCAACGTTCAAGATCGGACAAATTTCCGAAATCGTTTTTTGGTCAATGATCGCGACATCTTTGACGCCGAGCGCGCGCTGCGTTTCGACGTTTCGTTTCAAATAATCGAACTGCCTTTCTTCGCTTGCGAAAAACAAATAGCCGCGCGGTTCATACTGGCAATCAAATTCCCAGTTATTAAAAAATTCGAG
>CADEFG010000509.1 GCA_902826505.1 uncultured Acidobacteriota bacterium | reverse complement strand
TCTGCTGTCACGTCGCTACTAAAACGCACCCACATTCCGGAACTCTCACCGGCGGCAATAATCTTACCGTCATTCTGCAACGCCACGGCAGTCGCTTCTTGACCTGAATTGTTGAGATAGTACCCGGTCGAGTTAAAGCTCGTGTCAAGCGTGCCATTGGCGTTTAATCGAACAACACAAAACTGCGGATTTTGGCTGATATCTGCAAATCCGGCAATGACAATTTTGCCGTCAGGCTGAAGAACAGCATCATTGCCTTCGCTATAATTTTGAATGTCCTGAATAACTTTGCCGCCCGTTCCGAAAGTCGTATCTAAACTTCCATCCGTATTAAATCGGTAAACCGCCAAATTCCAACGACCGCTGCTATTGTCAGCGCTGCCGATCGCGAGAATTTTGCCGTCCGGTTGGATTACTAAACAGTTGGCTGTCTGTTGACCGCTTTCCGATAACAAAACTTTTCCGCCGGTTCCGAAGCCGGTATCCAAAGAACCGTCAGCGTTATAACGGATGAGTACTATATCCGAGCCAGCGATGTTAGCGATATTAGTGTATCCGGCAACGACAATCTTGCCGTCGGGCTGAATCGCGACATCTTGTCCTTGATCGCCACTGCCGACTGCCGTCGTAACTTTTCCGTCAGAATCAAATGTCGGATCCAAGTCGCCCGGAATGGTATAAACATTCAAAGAAAATATAAATACGAAAAACAAACTCGTAAAAATTTGTAAAAAAAGCGTTAATATTTTCTCAAAATGCTTGGTATGATTTTTTTCCATTGCTTTTTCTCCCCAAAAATGTGCACTTTCAAATTACGGGTCGATCAATTTTCATTTTAAAAATCGTTGCGCCAAGAAATTCAAAACCGGTCACCAATCGACTGTGGTCGTTGATATTAAAATTCAGTTTAGAGAATTTAGATTTTGCCATTTTTAAATTTACCCGAATTATTATCCAAAAATCTTTAATAAATCTAAAAAAACATAAAAAAACATAAAACAAATGTTGAAAATATTTGTTTTTGGATGCAAATTGGTTTGCATTTAAGCTATAACCTGCATTTATCGTAAAAAAAATAATTTTTATTGCCCGGGACATTCAAAATCGCGCCTATTCTTGCTATCTGCCGGCTTTAGGTTTAAATTAAATTCTTACCAACAATCGAAATTCCACATTCCGAATTTGCCAGCTTCAAATTGAATTCGGAAGCCTTAATTTGGAATCTGGAATTAAATTCTGGAATTTTATCTAAATAGGAGAATTTTGCCGAAAATGAAAGCATTTACTACTGAAAACATCAGAAATCTGGCTGTCATTGGACACGGCGACGCGGGTAAAACACAGTTAATTGCATCTTTACTCCATGTCGCAGGAACGACCAATCGCTGGGGAAAGGTTGAAGAAGGAACAACCCTGACCGATTACGACGAAGATTCGATCGCCCGAAAAATCTCGCTCAACAACAACTTCGCCCATCTCGAATATAATGACACAAAAATAAATTTTATCGATACGCCCGGTTACGCGGCGTTTGTTTCGCACGCGCGCCCTGCTCTGCGGGTTTCCGATTGCGCTCTGGTCATTGTTGACGGCGTCAAAGGCATCGAGGTTCAAACCGAAAAAACGTGGAGTTATGCCAACGAATTTATGCTGCCGCGCTTTATGGTGATCAACAAATTGGAAAAGGAACATTCCGATTTCGGACACGCGCTCGACACCGCCAAGGAATCTTTTGCGCGGTCGATCGTCCCATTTACATTGCCGATCGGTTCGGAAACCAATTTTAAGGGCGTCGTCGATGTTGTTCACCAGAAAGCCTACGAATTTGACGAGCACGGCAAGGCGAAAGAAATTCCGATTCCCGAAAAAGGACGCGACGTTTTTGAAACGACCCGCGAAAGAATTATCGAACTGGTTGCCGAATCGGACGATGCGCTGATGGAAAAATACTTTGATAACGGCACTCTGGACGAAGAAGATATTTATCCAAACCTTGCCAAAGCCATCGCCGCGAGCAAACTTTGTCCGGTCTATGCGGTTTCCGCGACAAATCTCGTCGGGCTTTCGATCCTGCTCGACCATATCGTCGAATTTGCGCCGAATCCGGCAACGCACGAATCCGAATACGGTTTTGCGAACCCCGAAGGCGCGGGCGACCGGCTTTCGCGCAAATATTCCAACGACGAACCTTTCTCGGCATACGTTTTTCGGACGATCGCCGACCCGTTTGCGGGCAGGATCAATGTCATGAAAGTGATCTCGGGAAAAGTAGCGAGCGATGCGACCGTCTATAATTCGAGCCGCGACACTTCGGAAAGACTCGGCGCGCTGCACGTCATTCAGGGCAAAACCCTGGATAAAGTAAACGAAGCGCAAACCGGCGACATCATTGCGGTCGTCAAACTAAAAGACACGCAAACCGGCGATACGCTTTGCGATAAATCGAATGCGATCTGTTATCCGAAGGTTGAATACCCGGAAGCCGCAATCGCCTTTGCGATCGAACCGAAATCACGCGCCGACGAAGACAAAATCTCGGCGGCACTTCACAAAATTCTCGAAGAAGATCCGAGCCTGCATTTTGACCGCGACCCGCAAACCAAAGAATTTATTCTTTCCGGTTCGGGACAGCTTCACATCGAAACGGTCGTCGGTAAATTAAACGACCGCTACCACGTCGAGGTCACGCTTCACCCGCCGAAAGTTCCGTATAAGGAAACAATTACGCAGCAGGTCGAAGTTCAGGGCAGACATAAAAAACAATCGGGCGGACGCGGACAGTTCGGCGATTGCAAATGTATCTTTGAACCCCTGGAACGCGGCGGCGGATTTGAATGGGTCGACAAGATCTTCGGCGGTTCGGTTCCGCAAAATTTCCGTCCGGCGATCGAAAAAGGAATCGTCGAAGCCGCGCAGAGCGGAGCGGTCGCCGGTTATCCGCTGGTTGATTTTAAAGTGACGCTGATCGACGGCAGTTACCATTCGGTCGATTCCGACGAACATAGTTTCCGCGCCGCCGGACGCAAAGCCTTCCGCAACGCGATGGAAAAGGCGCGTCCGACGCTTTTAGAGCCGGTGATGGACGTCGAAGTCTTTTGTCCGATCGAAGTTTCGGGCGATATTATGGGCGATCTCAACTCGCGGCGCGGACGCGTTTCGGGAATGGATATGCGCGGCAAACAGCAAGTTATCAAAGCGCAGGTTCCGCTCTCGGAAATGCTCGATTATCAATCGAAACTCAACTCCGTCACGCAGGCGCGCGGTACCTATCATATGCAGTTTTCGCATTACGATCCGCTGCCGCACAATCTCTCGCAAAAAGTGATCGACGAAGCCGTTGCCGCCGGCAGAGTCCGCGCCCACGACGACGACGAATAATTCGATTTCGGATTTGAAATCTTAAACCGGGGCAGAAACCCGCACCCAAGTGTCAGGTGTTCTGCCCCGGAAATTAAAGGAATCTGTTTCGAAGAAAGTAGATTCCTTCGCTTTGCGATTTTATTTTAGGGAAATCTAAACTCAGATGAAAAAAATACTATATTTTCTTTTGGCTGCATTTGTGTTTGGCAGTTTTGGCATAACTTCTGTTAAAGCGGCTATGAATTCAAACGCCAAGCTCCAACAAATATTTCCGGTTTCAAGAATCAGTATTTTACCGATCAATGATCTTGAAGAACTTTTGAAAACCGCCACCGAACTATATCGTCAAAAGAAATATGACGAAGCACTCGAAATTTGTAAAAAGGCTTCCGAAATGAATCCGACCGATTTTCGACCACACGCAGTTGCCGGATATATTTATATGGCGCAATGGAAACTCAAGAGCGCGTCCGATTCCTTTGCCAAAGCAATTTCACTCAAACCCGATAACAAAAGACTTTATATCATCAAAGCAAAGGCTGACGAACGGCGCGGCGCGAAAGAAGAAGCGATGGCGACCGCCCGAAAGGCACTCGAAATCGATCCGACATTCGGCGAGGCATTTGAAGTGATCGGTGATTTACTCAGATATGACGAAAAACGTCGGGACGAAGCGATTGCAGCTTATCGTTCGGCGATAAAAGCTAATTCGCTTTTGTTCTCCGCCTATGAAAGTTTGGCAGAAACCCTGCAGACGGCGAAGGATGAAAAAGGCGCTGAAGAAATCTTCAGAAAAGCCATGGAGTTAGACCCAAAAAAATGTCCGGACGGTTTCCGTTAGGTCGTCTTTTGGTTAAACAGGGGCGACTCAAA
>CADEFG010000508.1 GCA_902826505.1 uncultured Acidobacteriota bacterium | reverse complement strand
CGCGTTCGGGAAATTTCTCGTGTTTTTCCATTTTGCGCCCGACCTCGCGCCAGTCGAAGTTGAAGTCCTCGACAAAAACACAGGCAACCGGATTTCCGACGTTGACGCACGCGACCAGAAATTCCTGTTCGTCGATTTTGACCGGCTGGTCGATCACCGATTCGAGTTTTTCGCTTGCCGCAAACGGAATTTCGCCGGATGAAAACTTCGGTTGACCGATTTCGGCGTCGAACAGGTAATGACCGTCCGCCATTTTTTCCAGTAAAAAATAATTTTTGACGCCGCTTTTTGTTTGCAGACGGAGATTTTCGTCCGACCAAAGATTTTTGTAGAAAGCATAAGCGACCGCGCAGCGCGTTCCGTTGCCCGAAAATCCGGCTTCGCTGCCGTCGGGATTGATAATGCGGCACGCGAAATCGGCGTTCGCGTCTTCCGTCAACTTTTCCAAGACCGCGATGCCGTCCGCGCCGACGCCGGTCGTGCGGCGACAGAATTTTCGGGTAAATTCGCCGAGATCGGAAACTTCGGCGAGCCGATCGGCTTCGATCACGACATAATCGTTACCAAACCCGTGAAATTTACAGAATTTTATCGATTGATAACCATTTTCTGACTCTTTTTGCATTTTTTGATAATCGAATCAATCAGTTTTTACAAGTCGGAGCGAGGACGAAAGCGTCCGCAATATTGCGCGAGCAATGTAAATCACTTTATGCTTGAAAACTGACAAACAAATTGACGACTCTTCGCTCCGTAGCGGACGAGCCGTCCGCGCTCCGACGAACGTTTTATTGCGCTTTTTTGATACTGCTAATAACTTCGGTCGGGTGTTTGTATTCGACGACGAAATCAATCCGGTCGCCGACCGCTAAACCCTTTAAAAGTGCTTTGTCTTTGACGTAAAATTCCATCTGCATCGCGGGCATCAGGTCTTTGATCTCTTCGTGTTTGACTTCGACCGAGCCGAGCTCGGTGTTGATTTTTGTTATTTCGCCTTTCGCGTCGTAATTTCCGTCCTTGGGAATCGACGGCGCGGTCACGGGTGTGGTCACGGGCGCCTGTTTGACGTTTGGCGGTTTTATTTCCGAAATATTTTTCTGACAAGCGGAAAACATCAGAACAAAAATAGAAAAAGCTGAAATTAAAGTTTTTCTCTCCATCTCTTCTTCTCCCTTTCTCACCGTCTTATTTCCGCGCCGACGGAATGATTTTTAAACTGATCTTTTCCGTGCCGCGCAGCACGACGATCTCGTATTCTTCGCCCGCCTTCATTTCGCCGAGAACGAACACATAATCGGAAATATTGCGCACTTCGCGTCCTGCCATTTTCACTATTTTATCACCCGGTTTGATTCCGGCTTTTGCCGCAGGGCTTTCGTCGCGCACGCCGTCGAGCAGCAGTCCGTCGTCCTTGCCTTCGGCATAACTCGGGACGGTTCCCAAGGTTACATTGAATCCGCCGCTGCGTCCGCCGCCCATCGTCGAGGATTTCGCAACCGTGTAAGTCGGACGTTTCGACATGTTTTGGTCAACATAGCGCGTGATGTCGGCGACGTATTCGATGATTTTCAAAAGTCCGGCGTAATTTATCTTGTCCGCCGTGTCCGTTGGTTTGTGATAATCGTCGTGCGTTCCGGTAAAGAAAAAGAGGACGGGAATTTGTTTGCCGTAAAACGACGAATGATCCGACGGACCGAAACCGTCTTCGTTTAATTGCAGGCTAAAACGATAAACGCTCTCCTTTTTTTCGCCCGAAGTCGGCGCAAAATTATTTTTCTTTGAATCGCCGTAAACCGGCGGGATAATTTCGTTCTTTTTGGTGACCAGATCGCGCCATTCGCTCGCCGTCCCGATGCCGCCGATGGTCAATTTATCGTCTTTCAGACGCCCGACCATATCCATATTGAGCATCGCGACGGTTTTATCGAGCGCAAACACCGGATTATTGACATAATATTTCGAGCCTAAGAGACCTTCTTCCTCGCCGCCGAACGCGATAAAAATTATCGTGCGTTTGTTTTTCTTTTCTTTGGCAAAGATCCGCGCCATTTCGATCAACGCCCCCGTGCCCGAAGCGTTGTCGTCCGCGCCGTGATGAATTTCCGTCGAATTGACCGCGAGACTGCCTTGTCCGCCTTTGCCGAGATGGTCGAAATGCGCGCCGATGACGATCGCTTCGTTTTTCAGCACGTCGTCGGTGCCTTCGAGAATTCCGACGACGTTGTAGGCGTCGGTCGTTTTTTTGACGAAGTTGACTTTGAAGGTAACGGTCGGCGAGAGATCACGAAAACCGAGTTTAACCTGCGCGGTCGTGTCTTTTTTCATCGCCGTCAGGGTTTCGATGGTTTTCAGTTCCGTGTCTTTGATGCCGAGAATATTCGCGGCGCTCACGCGCGAAACCGCAAAGACCGGAATTGCCGATTCGCCGAGCGTTTGGTCGTATTTAACGCGCGCGTATTTGTCATTTCCAAATTTATCTTCGCGCGAGATCAAAAGCAGACCGACCGCGCCTTTATCTTTGGCAATTTTTGCTTTGGCGCGCGCGTCGAAACGCGAAAAGGACGAGCGCGGCGTGTCGTTTTCGGGGTTTCCGTCAAATGCGAGGACAACTTTTCCCGCGACGTCCAAGCCTTCGTAATCGTTAAACTTAGATTCCGCCGATTCGATGCCGAATCCGGCGAAAACGATTTTCGCGTCCGTCGCTTCACCGTTCGGCGAAAATTTTATCGGATTAACGGGATTGTTTTGCTCGACCTGCACGATTGAAGAATTGACATTTTTGAGATTCAGCCGAAACTCATTGCCGGTTTCGGCGGGTTCGACGCCGGTCACGTATGGAAATTTTTGCAAAAAATTCTTGCTCGTCTTGCCGTTTATTGTTTGCGAAAAACCGGCTTTGAGTTTGTATTGCGCGAAAAGATTGGCGATATATCCGGCAGCGGTCGTTGCGCCCGCTTCGCCCGTTCTTCTTCCTTCCAACTGGTCGGAAGCGAGATACGCGATGTTCGTCCGCAGATTTTGCTCGGTAACATCAGCCTTTTGCGCCGCCGCGCCGAGCGCGAACGATAATAACAGAAGAAAACTTAAAAATTGCTTTTTCATAATTAACAACACCCAAGACAAAATCCGGTCGGTTTGCCTTTTCGATATTTCATTTTTTCAAGCGTCGGCGTCGGTTTCGGCGATTCCGCGCCATTCGGAGCGAGCCAAAGTTCAACTGTAAAGTTTTCACGAAATCCGCCGTTCACAAAAACATAGTTTTTTATGGGAACTTTTCTCCAAATTAACCGTGATTTGATAGTTTTGATGGTTTCATTCGCTAAGCCAAACTGTGGAAAAACCCATCTATAATGTACATCTTTACCTTTTTCATAGATAGATTTTTTCAATTTCCCCTCATAGACAAAAATATAAATTTTAGAGTTTGGATTATTTGCTTGTGTTATCTCCATCGCATCAGCGCGGGCAAGATAGTCTTCGCAATTTGTATCTCCAAATTCATCAATCTTTCGCGCCTCTTCGGTTTGTGAAAAAACGGTTGCAGTCAACAAACAGAAAATAATTATCGGCAAGAATTTTTGCATCATAATTCCAAAGTTTGCAATTAAATGTAGGGGCAGGTCTTGTGCCTGCCCAATGCGTTTGAAAAACGCAACCAACCATCGGATATATTCAATTTTGAATTAACGCGCAAATTATTTTCGCTTCGCGCATTGGGCAGGGACAAGCCGCTGCCCCTACATTTAATTGCACAAAACCTACTTTCTACAACATTATTCAACCCAATCGGCGATGAAAACGTTGGTGTCGCCGGTTTTGGCGGCGTTGCGGTTCGATGCGAAGACGAGTTTTTTGCCGTCGGGCGAGAACATCGGGAAACCGTCGAAAGTTTCGTTGAACGTCACTCTTTGAAGTCCGGTTCCGTCAACATTGATCATCGCCAGATCGAAATTTCGTTTGCGTTGATCGGTCGCGAAATAGTTTGTGCAGAAGACGATTCGTTTGCCGTCGGGCGTAAAATACGGCGCAAAGCTCGCCGCATTCAGTTTTGTGACTTGCCGTTTGTTCGTGCCGTCGGCATTCATCGTCCAGACTTCGAACGTCGTCGGAACGACCAAATTCTGCGCTAAAAATTCTTTGTCGCGTTGAACGAGCGCGGCGTCCGCCGGATGCGAGCCGCGATAGACGATCTGTTTTGAATCGGGCGCGGAGAACGCGCCGCCGTCGTAGCCG
>CADEFG010000507.1:1085-4241 GCA_902826505.1 uncultured Acidobacteriota bacterium | reverse complement strand
GGAAAGTCGGGCGTCGGTGACATCCGTGAGAGTGCCGACCCATTCCCGAATCGTCCCGTCTTTGTTATAAACCGGTGTTCCGCGGGCGATGTAATGATGAAACGTGCGGTCACCGTGCATCATCCGGTATTCGCATTTATATTTATTTTTCGTTTTGACGGCGGAATTGAATTCATTTATCACGCGTTCCTGATCTTCGGGATGAATTTTAGAGATCCAATCATTGGTCAGATTTTCGCCGGCTCCCTCGACGGCTTCGCCGCTCGGCGTCAGCGCGGTCAGCAAAACGCCGTCGGCATCGGCTGTCCAGACAATTTGGGCGATCGAATTTACCAATGAGCGAAAACGTTCTTCGCTTTTTCTCAAATCTTCTTCCGCCAGTTTATTGGCGGTCAAATCGACGACAAAAGCGAAAAATCCCCGGACATTTCCCTTTTCGTCAAAATCGGGAACATAATTGAAACGCATAAACCGCGAGCCTTGATCGCGATAAGAAGCCCGTTCGAAAGCCAGCGTTTCGCCCGCCAAAGCTCTTTGAAATTCGGGCAAGACCAGATGATATATTTCATTTTCAAAGATTTCGCCGATATTTTTGCCTAAAGCATCTTCCTTTGTTTTGCCAAACCAGTCCAAACAAGCCTTATTGACAAACATACAATTCAAATTTTTATCGATATAGGTAATGATCGTCGGCACCGTATCGGAAACCAGTTGAAGCTGGGCTTCGTTTGTTCTGAGCGCTTCTTCCGTGATCATTCTTTGCGTAATGTCATTGCAGGTGCCGATCCACTGGCGGAATTTACCGTCGGTGTTATAGATCGGCACGCTGCGGGTCGCCATATAACAATATTCGCCGGATTTTAAGAGAAACCGGATCACCATATTGAAAAAAGTTTTGTTTTGCAGCGCCCGCCGCCATTCCGTGACCGCCGGTTCGCGGTCTTCCGGATGCATCAGATCAACCACGCCCTGTATGTCCGTAATATTCTGACCGCTCAATTTTGAAAACCATTGAAAAATACCCGGACTCGAACCGTCTTCATGCGCCGTCCAGACATATTGCGTCGAAGCCTGGATGATGGCGCGTAAATTTTCCTCGGATTCGCGCAGCGCGGTTTCGCCTTTTTTCCTTTCCGTGATGTCCTGAACGGTTCCGATCAGCCGCAAAGGTTTACCGTTTTCGTCATATTCGGCTAACCCGTAATTGGATAACCATTGAATTTCGTGAGCGTCGTTGATGATCCGAAATTCGGCTTGGAAATTTTTACGGTTTTCGACCGCTTCGCGGGCGGCAAAAATGACCCCGGCGGCGTCATCGGGATGAACCAAATCGGCGAAATTGACCAATTTATCAATAAATTTTTGTGTTTTGATAATTTCAAAACATTCCGGCGACCAGTAAACGCTGTCGGTTTCCAGATTCCATTCCCCGACGCCAAACCCAGCGGCGTTTAATGCCAGTTGAAGACGCTTTTTATTGATGCCCAAATCCAGTTCAGCCTGACGCCGCGCCCGCCGGTTTTCCGCTTCTTTCAGCTCGCGTTCGATCGCCGGGACCAAACGGCTTAACTGCCCTTTGATAAAATAATCGTCAACTCCGGCTAACATTGCCTGGACTGCCGTATCCTCGCCGATCGTTCCCGAAATCATGATAAACGGAATATCTTTGCCGCTTTGTTTGGCAATCGCCAGCGCCATCAAACCATCAAACTGCGGCATGCTGAAATCTGAAAGGATGATCTGCCAATCAAATGAACTTAAAGCCAGTTCCATTTCGGCGGCGGTTTGAACTCTTTGATACTCAATTTCATAACCTTCGCGTTTGAGGTGCCGCAGTAACATTAAAGCATCGTCTTCAGAGTCTTCGACAATTAACGCCTTGAGATATTTCATATCATTTTTCGTGAATAGCAGTTTGGTTCAGAAGGAGCCAATAGGTGCCGAGCTGTTTGGTCGCATCAATAAATTCATTAAAATCAACCGGCTTTTGCACATAACTGTTGGCACCGAGCTGGTAACTTTCAACAATGTCCTTTTGTTCGGTTGAAGTTGTCAGAATGACGACCGGAATCAGCTTTGTCCGATCGTCGTTGCGGAGTCTTCTCAAAACCTCCAAACCGTCGATCTTTGGAAGTTTGAGGTCGAGGAGCATCAATTGCGGCATTTCCGAAAGGTCGCGTCCCGCAAATTGACCTGTCCCAAAAAGGAAATCGAGCGCTTCAATGCCGTCCCGCGCGACAATTATCTCGTTCGCAATATTGTTTTTTTTCAGGGCGCGAAGCATCAAAGCCTCGTCGTCAGGATTATCTTCAACCAGTAAAATTGATTTGCTATCCGCCATATAATTCCTTTATTTATTAACTTTAAAGTAAAAAGTCGTGCCTTTATCAAGTTCGCTTTCAGCCCAGATCATGCCGCCGTGACGATTGATGATCCGTTGGACGGTCGCCAGACCGATGCCCGTGCCTTCGAATTCATTGGTCGTGTGCAGCCGCTGAAATGCGCCAAATAATTTATCGGCGTATTTCATATCAAAGCCAGCGCCGTTGTCGCTGACAAAATAAACGGTTTCGCCGTTCTCGATCTTTTGTCCGAACGAGATTTCGGCAGTTTCCTTTTTCGAGGTGAATTTCCAGGCGTTGTTCAATAAATTGACGAGCGCCGCCCGCATCAATCGTTCATCGACAAACGCCAAAACATCTTCTTCGATTTTCAAACGCACTGAAGATTTTGGCTGAACTTCCTGTAAATTTTCCGTGATTTCGCTCACAATAGCCGATAGATTGACCTTCTCACGATGCAATTCGCCGCGCGACATTTTCGAGAGTTTCAGCAAATCATCGATCAATTGCGCCATTCTTTGACTGCCCGACCGCACCCGGCGCAGATAGTTTTGACCGTCCTGATCCAATTTTTCCTCATAATCCTCGAGTAAGGCGAGGCTGAATCCGTCCATCGCCCGCAGCGGCGCCCGCAGATCGTGCGAAACGGAATACGAAAAGGCTTCTAATTCTTTGTTGACCGAATTTAACTCCGCCGTTCGCTCGGCGACCTTGCGTTCGAGCATTTCGTTCATTTGCAGGATCATTTGTTCGGCTCGCTGTCGTTCGGTTATGTCGTTTGCCAGGACAAGTCGGTACATTCTTCCGGCTAAAA
>CADEFG010000507.1:0-1075 GCA_902826505.1 uncultured Acidobacteriota bacterium | reverse complement strand
CGAAAATTAAGCCGTGCGAAATAATCTCGACATTGATGATCGTGCCGTCTTTTTTCAGGTGTTTGCGGACGATCGGATTTCCCAATTTTGTTTTGACATTGGCAATATCTGCCAGCAAAACCGAAACATCTTCCGGCGGACGAATATCTTTGAGCGTCATTTTTAGAAATTCTTCCTGCGAATAACCGTAATGATAAATCGCCGCTTCGTTGACCGCCAGAAATTTCAGAGTTTCGAGATCGTAAACCCACATCGGCAACGGATTATTCTCAAACATCAAACGATAACGTTTTTCCGATTCGACAATTAAATCCTCGGTTTTCTTGCGCTCGGAAATATCGGTCAAAACTCCGTGCCACGTCAGATTGCCGTCCGGTTCCAAAACCGGCGCCGAATAACCTTCGACCCAGATTTCACCTTTAAGCGGATTCCGCACGCGCCAGACATTGTGCCACGGCGTCATTAAAAGAGCCGATTTTTCGATCGTCTCGATTATTTTATCCTTATCTTCGGGGTGAATCAGTTCATAAATGACCGAGGCATCAGCTTTGAGTTCAGCGGGCGTCTTGCCGTAGATTTCAAAAATCCGCGGGCTCGCATACGGAAAAGACGGAGTTCCATTGGTCGAGGTTCGGTAGGAATGGATAATTCCGGGCGACACGGCGGCGGTTTTTTCGAGTCTTTCTTTTTCAAAACGAAGCAGTTCTTCGGCTTTTTTGCTGTCTGTTATATCGCGGCTGACGGTTGCAAATCCGACGATTTCTTTGAATTCATCTTTGACGACAAAAACATTATACTGCATCCATATTGCTTGTCCGGTCTGAAAATGTCTGAACCGGATTTCAACTTCGGCGTGTCCTTCGGACAACACTTTCGGCAGAAATTCATTAACAATAAAGGGTTGATCCTCCTCGAAAAAATAATCAAATACAGGTGTCTGTAAACCCTCCGCCAGGCTTTTAAATCCGACCAATTTCCAACCCGCTTCGTTGAGGAAAATACCGGTTCCCTGCACATCGCACAAACCGATGAATTCACGGCTGTTTTCGGCTAGCGAAACGAATTTAAGCCTTGC
>CADEFG010000506.1 GCA_902826505.1 uncultured Acidobacteriota bacterium | reverse complement strand
CGTTGCTTTTTCAGTCTGCGGGTGCATTTCTCTTAGACGCATCACGCGCAAGCCGAAAGCGATCAATGACAAAGAAAAAAATAATCCCGCAATAACTGTTGGCGAAAAACAAATTCCCTGTTTTTGCTCTTCTTTCGGAGAGATCGGTTCCTGAACGGGAGGTTTCGTAACAGAAGGTCTTTGAACGGGAGTTCGTCCGGGCAATGGCGGAATATCGGCGAAAACACTGCCGATATTCAGCAATAAGATAAATGCCAACAAAATCAACTTTTTTCTCATATAATTGCACGCATCATCTAAGTCCTTTCGAACAGGAGATAGAAAATCTCTTTGTTCCCCAAAGGTCGCTATTCTCTGAACAAGTTAGAGAGATCAACAGATCTCCCTTTCTGAAATCAATATAATCAGGGTGGCTGAAAGAAGTTTTCGGCATCTCTTCCCACCCGAGGTCTTTCAAAACTCTTTCGTAGTGATTTTCTACAGCCAAACATCCTGATTCATGGGCATAATACTTAGAAATATTACCGGCGTGAGATCTAAATATCTCTCTCTCACCTAGTTGACGGGACTCTGGCGGCGACGGCAATTCACAAACTTCTCGTACCATTTTGCCATCAATTTCAGGATCAAATTTAGAACAAGAAGCACAACAGATAAGTAAGCCCCCCCCACAGAAAATTAAAAATAATTTTTTCATCGTCTTAGATTTGTCCTCGCAACACAAAATTTGACGCGTATTATATCACCAATCAAAAAAATCTCTTTGACATTTTTTGACCGTCAATAAAAAATAAAAGTGAAAATTAAAATAGAAATTAAGGAGATTAAAACTTCATGACAAATAAACTTAACCAGGTCATCGCGATCGAAAAAGGCGCCAAAACCAGACTTTACTCAGCGATCACCGAACTGCATAAAAACGCGCAAAAAACCGATCTGTATTACGGTTTCAACAAAGCCTACGAACCCAAAGAGGAAGGCAGCGAACAATTTCCGCCCGAACAGAAAAAAGTGATGCTGCGCGCCGACGATGTTCTCTCGGAAACAAAAAAACTTTTCGCGGAATTTCTCGATATTACGGCGACCAAAGATTTCGCCAACGTCTCAGCGAAAGCCGATATTAAGATCGGCGGAAACGTGCTGGTCGCGGACGTTCCCGTGCCGTACCTGTTGTTTTTGGAAAAACAATTGACGGATCTGCGGACATTTATCGATAAAATGCCGACTTTGGATGAATCCGAGGATTGGCGCAAGGACGAAGCGACCGGACTTTTCAAGACCGAACCGACGAAAACGCACCGGACGGCAAAGGTGCAGGAAGCGATCGTGCTCTACGACGCGACCGAAAAACATCCGGCGCAAACGCAGCTTATTACAAAAGACGTGATCGTCGGCTACTGGAATCAGGTCAAACAATCGGGCGCGATCACGCGCGGCGAAAAACGCAAGCTGCTCGACAAAACGGAAGCCGTCTTGAACGCGGTCAAATCCGCGCGCGAAGAAGCCAACTCGATCGAAGCGCCCGATAAAAAGGTCGGCGCCGATCTCTTGGATTATATTTTCGCCTAACGGTTGATTGAAAGATTATCTTCGGGTAATCTTTCAAATGAGCCTGTTTAGGCTCAACTTGGACAAGTTGAATTTTAAGCTGAAGTTGAAAAAAAGTTTCTTGCAGGTTCGAATCCTGCACCCGCGAAAAAATTGACGCGGGTTGGCGGAATTAGGCAAACGCGCTTTCCTTAACGGGAAAGTGAAACTATCAAACTTAATTTATTCCAAGAAGCTGAAAAACGCGGTTTGAATCCATCTCAAATTGTCAATACAAATTTGTCGCAGTTGCGGGTTCGAATCCCGCCGCCTCAGCCAATTAAAAATTCGTTTATTGGGGCGTAGCTCAATGGTAGAGCGGCGATACTCAGACTTAAAGATTGACATTAAACGTCGTTGGATTCTCAAATACCGAAAAGCGATTTAGCTCACTAGAGTAGAGCATTCGACTTCGGATCGAAGGGTAACCGGTGCAATTCCGGTAATCGAAACCAATGGCGGGGTAGATAGGCTACATCTACTCCGCTTTTCTAATTTTAGATTTTGGATTTTGGATCGGTTTCGTTTACAATCTCATACATTATTTTGGATCGCATCATTACCTAAAAATCGTTCGCGTTAACGAACGGCGTTCGTTAACGCGAACGCAAATCCAAAATCCAAAATCTAAAATCCAAAATTGAAAGGGGTTTAAATTTATGACAATTTCCCGCCGCGATTTTTTACGGGCGACGAGCCTGGCGCTCGGCACTCTGGCGCTGCCGTCGTGGGTTTATTCGGCTGATCTGACGAGCGCGCCGCTGCCCGATGTTGACAAAGATAAATTAGCCGACGCCGCGCTCGCGCTCGCGAAAAAGCTCGGCGCGGAATACGCCGACATTCGGATCAATCGCTACCGGCTCGAAACGATCTCGACGCGTGAGCGGCAGGTGCAAAACGTTTCGCGCGGGCAGAACTTCGGTTTCGGCGTCCGCGTGCTGGTCAAAGGCACCTGGGGATTTTCCGCGAGTCCGCTGTTAACGGCGGAAGAAGTCAGCCGCGTGACGCGCGAAGCCGTCGAAATTGCCCGGGCAAATTCCGCGTTTCAAACCAAACCGATTCGCCTTGCGCCCGCGCCGAAAGCCTCGGGAACTTGGAAAAGCTCGTTCGAGCGCGATCCGTTCGAGATTCCGGTGGACGATAAAATTCAGTTTTTGATGCGTCTCAACGAAGCCGCGCTCTCGACAACGGGCGTCAGTTTTGTCAATTCATCCTTGGCGTGGGTCAACGAACAAAAATTTCTCGCGACCTCGGACGGCACGCGCACCGAACAATATCTGATTCGCGGGCTGCCGAATTTTACGGTGACGGCGATCGACCGCGCTTCGG
Organism: uncultured Acidobacteriota bacterium; assembly: GCA_902826505.1. Classification (GTDB taxonomy): domain Bacteria; phylum Acidobacteriota; class Blastocatellia; order Pyrinomonadales; family Pyrinomonadaceae; genus JAFDVJ01. The sequence continues at coordinate 1,337 of CADEFG010000506.1, read as the reverse complement.
GCGATTTTCAAACGCGCAGCGCGCTCGCCCAGGCGCAGCTCATCGGCTACGAATATACGCAGAGTTACGATTGGATCGGCGAAGCGAAACAAGCCGGCGAAGAAGCGGTCGAAAAATTAAAGGCAAAACCGATCGAGGCGGGAAAATACGATCTCGTGCTGCACCCGTCGCATCTTTTCCTGACGATTCACGAATCGGTCGGGCATTCGACCGAGCTCGACCGCGCGCTTTTGTGGGAAGCAAACTATGCGGGCACGTCGTTTCTGACGCCGGAGAAAACCGGCAAGCTCCAGTTTGGTTCAAAAATTGTCAACTTTTTTGCCGATCGAACTCAAAAACACGGACTCGCGACCGTCGGTTGGGACGACGAAGGCGTCGCCGGACAGCGTTGGTATCTCGTCAAAGACGGAACGTTTGTCGATTGGCAAACGACGCGTGATTCGGCACCGATCGTCGGGCAAACGAGTTCGCACGGCTGTCTGCACGCCGACAGCTGGTCGAGCGTGCCGTTTCCGCGAATGCCGAACGTTTCGCTCGAAGCGTCGAAAGACAAGACGACCGCCGATGATTTGATCGCGGGCGTCGAAAAGGGAATTATGATCCACGGGCGCGGCAGTTATTCGATCGACCAGCAGCGTTACAATTTCCAGTTCGGCGGGCAAACCTTCTGGGAGATCAAAAACGGCAAGGTCGTCGGAATGCTCAAAGATGTCGCCTATCAATCGCGGACGACCGATTTCTGGAACGCCTGCGACGGTCTCGGCGGCGAATCGACGTATCTTTTGCCCGGCACATTCAACGACGGCAAAGGCGAACCCGGACAATCGAACGCCGTTTCGCACGGCTGTCCGGTCGCGCGTTTTCGCGGGATTAATGTTTTGAATACTGCCGCTCAAAAATAACAACTGGTTTTGGGAAAGTTATAATGAATTGCCATTAGCTTTAGCTAGTGGATTTGATGAATTAAGAGATTTTGACTTTAGTCGAACAATATTAAAAATAGATTTCCGATTGGCTTTAGCCTAATTTCAGCTAAAGCGGAAAGGATGATTGATTTCTTTATTGAATTTGGCTAAAGCCGCCTAGTTGAGATAAATTTGTCCACTAGCTGAAGCTGGTGGCAATTGATAAAACAAGTGCTGACAAAAGCTAGATTGGGAGAAATTATCATGCTATTAACCGAAAAAGAGGCTCAGGAAATTACCGAAAAAATACTTTCTTTTGTCAAAGCCGACGACGCGCAGGTTTCCGTGAGCAGCGAAAAAACTTCGCATTTGCGGTTTGCCCGCAACGCTTTTCTGACGAGCGGAAATACGGTCGAAAGAACGGCAAACATT
>CADEFG010000505.1:3272-4287 GCA_902826505.1 uncultured Acidobacteriota bacterium | reverse complement strand
ACTTCGGGATATAATGTCAGAAATGTGTTATCAAACCAAAATGTAATACGCCTCATACTGTAATAGATTTAGAATATTTGCAAATCGGCAATATGGTATTTGCATCCCAAGGATGTTTTCCTTCAACATCCGGAAATCCGTACCCCTGGGTAAATAAAACTTTTCCATCTTCTATTAGACCGATCGCCAAACTCGTCGTCTGACCATTTTTTAAAAGGTCAGGGATGGTCGAATTTAATTTGGAAATAAAAGGATTCTTTAAATCTCTTTTTGTTGGCTGGGCTTCTGCAAAAAAGGAGAAAAAGAATATTATGAATAATAAACACGACAAATTTTGATTTTTTCGCATAATTAAATCTTAAAACTGTATTAAATGAACACCTATACTAACTTTAGTAAAAGGTAGAGTCTTGTTTGAAATTAAGATTTTTTGCTTGAATAAAGAAATGTTTTTTTGTAGGCGGCAGGTGTGAGACCGGTATAGTTCTTAAATATTTTACAAAAATGACTTTGGTCGGAAAATCCAGACTCTAAAGCTATATTTGCCATTGAAAGCTCGTCTTTTAATATTTCTTTGCAGGCATTTTCTATTTTTAACCGTCGTGTAAAATCTCCGACATTACAGCCGAATTTTTGTTTAAAAACGGTCGAAAGATAGATCGGGTGGACATTAACCTGAGAGGCAATTTCCAATAAACTTAAATTCTCGGCAAAATGTTCAGTGAGAAAATCGTGAGCAAATTTTAGCCATCGGGGGATTTTTCGCTCTGAAAACTTTTTGGATTGTCTTGATCCTTCAGCCAACATTTCATAAATAATTCCTTCGATCGCCAATAAGGATGAATTATCTTCACGATAAAATTCCTGATAAAGTCTGGCTGATAATTTGGGTAAAATACTATTATGAAAATTAAGAGTGCTATTAATTGTTACAGATTCTTCTTTCAGTCTTTCAATCCAACACGAAGGAATCTCAATTACCAAAACACGTACTTCTTGTGAGTGAATGCAATCT
>CADEFG010000505.1:0-3262 GCA_902826505.1 uncultured Acidobacteriota bacterium | reverse complement strand
TTCTGAGTAGATTCCCTTTAAAACAAAACAAAAATATGAGTTTTCATGGAAGTGTTTGGGCAAATTTCGATGTGGATGATAAGTGGATTCAGTGAGACAAAAATTTGAGACTTCCATACATTTTACCTTTTGTCCATAAAAACAGCTCGATTCTAGTTTTTCCGGTATATTTCTCATGCTATGTTGTTTTAAATTAATCCCATCGCCGGTTTGACCTGCCAGGCAATGCAACCTCGCGAGCCATTGTTTATATGATGGCAGATTACGAAAAGCGGTTGGTTCACGAGCTTTGACTTACAATTAGGCACGGTTTAATGTGGCGGTCCGAAAATAACTTGGCTATCCGGATAAACGTCAAAACCCCGGCGACGGTAAAGCGCGGCTTGTTTCTTAAATTGCGCCACTGCCCGCCTTCTGCCCTTTCAACAAATCATCAATTGCCCCGGCTGCGTAAAACGAGTTTTGCAAATCAATCGCTACTTAACAATTGGGTTACCGACATTTCTTTTTTTTGTTTTGCAAATCAATTTTATTTAAAACGGACTTGGTTACTTATTATTTTGTTTACTCAGAACTCAGGGTTTGAACACCGACGAATTAAGAAAAACCGTTCCATTGATAGTGAATGTCACAGCTTGATAGAAAATGTCAGTCCGGTTTGCCCAAGCAAATGAAACTGATCTGATTATGAGATTTACGCCTCGGCTGACGCCGGGCGCTCCGGACAGCTTTCCGATTTCCGACAAGTTTTGTCATTACCTATAATATCGTCCATCAACATAAATACGGCGAAGGTCGGGTTTCGTATCCGGTCAAATCCAAAATCCAGTTCAAGGATTGCCCGCCTGCGAATGACCTTATTGGAAATGGATACCGATCACGAAATAATGCTTTTTTTGGATAAAACCAAAGCAATGAGCGGGCTGGCAGCCAAAGCAACGAAGCAAATACTTGATTCAGCCGATTAGGATTTCCCCCGTTCCCAATGAGATACAGAACAATAAATTAAAATACCGCAAATCAATTCGGAAACTGCGTCTTTATCTTGAAAGCGATTACTTAAAAACTGGAAAAGTCTTTTAATTGAAACTCTTAGGAGGTATTCGTTTTACAAATAAAACTGAAATTTTTTATTAAATTTTAAAGGATAAAAGCATTTTATGAATTACCAGGATAATAATTTCGAAAAAAGAGCGCGCGAGCAAGTCAACAAATTCAAACAAGAATTTTTAATCGATAAGCTAACCGAAGAGCGTCTTCAGGAAATCCTTGTTTATTTATTTTTGTCGCAAGCCAACAAAAATCCGCGTGGAATAAATATTCAGCAAGAGAATCTAAAAGATGTGCTTCAAAAATGTCACTCAAAAAGCAGACCGATGGCGGTTGCGGCGGCACGCTGAAAGCGCAGAAGTTATGGCAGCTAAACACTGAGTCTTTGAAAGTTTTATCAATTTCTTTAGTGGTGATCTTTTGATTTGATTCCTTTTTCGAGCAGGTTTGGCTTGACCACATTTTCATAACAAGTCGGGCAAATACTGTGGGAAAATTGCGTTTGGGTGTAGGTGGAAATATAATTTTCAACCGTTTGCCAATAGTTCTGATCATCGCGAATATTTTTGCAGTAAGAACAAATCGGCAGTATTTCCTGTAACTGTTTGATGTTCGCGAGCGCTTCGCGAAGTTCAATTTCGATTTTTTTTAATTTAGTGACATTAAGCGAAACCACCAAAACCGCTTCCACCTCACCTTGGTTATTAAATTCCGGCGTAAAATGAGCAAAATAATAAGGTTCATTGACCGTAATTTCATTTTTAATTTCGATCTGCTGCGTTTCTTTCGTTTCAAAAACAAGCCGGATCGTTTCCTCTATTTTTGCCGTCGCGTTGTTTGAAAGATTTAATTCGGCGAATGTTTTACCCAATAACTCCGCCGCCGGAATTCCGATCTCTTCCTCGATCGTATTATTGACATATAAATGCCTGAAATCCCGATTGAATCTGGTAATTACTGTTTTTGTATTATTGAGGACTGTTTCAAGCTCTTTTTCCCTTTTGATCAGCCGACCTTCAAATTGTTTTCTTTCGGTGATGTCTTTTACCTGACCGATCAAATAGACCGGCTCGTTGTTTTTATCACGGACTGCCGAAACCGTCAGTAAAACCCAAACGATCTGACCATCCTTATGGAAATAACGTTTTTCCATTTCAAAATGGTCGATCAAACCATTAAGAACCTGCCGCGACATTAAACGGTCTTTTTCGACATCATCAGGGTGCGTAATATCCAGAAAAGTTTGTTTTAGAAGTTCTTCTCTTGTATAACCCGTAATTTGGCAAATCGAATTATTGACTTCGAGACATTCGCCAACCGGACTGACCAATGCCATTCCGATCGAAGCGTAGTCGAACGCCGCTCGGAATAAATTATTCTCCGAGATTGCAGGAGTTTTCTCAACCTCTGTTTTCATATTCGATTTTCTTATAATTTGGCAAAGATTTGACGCCATTTTGCCGGTAGATTACAGGTTATTATGAAGTATAAATTATGTAAAATCAAATTTGATAAAAAGTGGTAATTCTCAAAATATAAAATCGGCTTTTAGCCAAAATTCAATACCGGTCGTTAAATTTCCACAAATTATTTGTAATTTTTGAAAGACTACCGGAAAAAAATAAAAAGAGGCATTTTGGGCGCCTCTTTTTATTTTTTTTCTAAACTCTCTTTTACACGAAATTCAAACATCGGAATTGTTTCTCATCATTGCCCTTTTCAATTCTTCGCGCAATAACAGCAATTTTTTCTCATCCCTTTTTTTCTCATCCTGGATTGTGTCGGGTTTCTTTTCCGAATCTTCCCGAATGTTCCTTCTTGGAAAATTTGCCACATTTTTCAGCGAGACGCTTTCATCAATGATGTCCGTACTTTTATAATTATGGATAACCGATGTTTGCAAGGATTTGATCATTTGTTCGAGTTCCTTTTTGGTCGCAGCATCAAGCGTTACCGACGGCACGCGAACAATCGGCAAAGGTGTCGGAGGTTTCGGAGTGACTGTCTCGTTTTTAACATTTTCGGTGGAAGATATGATCGTTGTCACGACATTCTCTAAGGCTGTTGCCATTAAGGCATCGGCAATTATCGAATTGGCGCCGGTCGTATTTTGTAAAACTTCGGTCATCTTATCAAGCGATGCATCGATGTCGGCGGGGTCAACGTCGATCTCTTCGGATGCTTCGATAAAATCTGACAAACTGTTGATCAA
>CADEFG010000504.1 GCA_902826505.1 uncultured Acidobacteriota bacterium | reverse complement strand
AGCGACGAGCGGTTTATTCCGAACGGATTCGCTTTTTTCGGAAACGGTTTCGTTTTTAGCAAAAAGTTCGGTGGTCGCCTGCTGCGCCCGAACTCCAATCGCGGAGACGAGCAGACACAGAAGCGCGCACCAAGCAGCGCTCCGGTTGATAATCGATTCCATTGTATTTCCTAATCAAATTCATGCTTGTGTAGGTTTTCAGCCGATGTTTGAAACGGGCGAAAAACGGATATTACCGAATAGGCGTCATCTTCTCCGTTCGCAAAAAACAGAAAAAAGAGCTAGTTCGGCTTAGATTGCACTGATTATGATCGTTTTGGAGGCTGGAAGGGCAGCGGAAGCGAATTGAAGAGCGGATCGCCGTATCGAAAAGGTCTCTCTCCGTCGCGGAAAGCGGTCTGTTTGAGAGTGACGATGTTGACGCTCGGGATCGCCGTTGCGTGACATAGACATTCGTCGTTGCAGGGTACCTTTTCGTGGTTTTGGTCGTGCCCGTCACAGGCGGAAATTGAAGATTCCGAAGATTTACCCTTTGCTTCGACCAAAGTCGCGAAGTGCGGCTGGGAAAAATTAAATTCAGCGGCAATTATTGATTCCGCATCGCCGAAAGCGGGGCAGAAAAGCTCGATCACGAGCAGAAAAAGCCACAACGCGGCAAAGCGGCGCAAATTTCTTTTTCTTTTGATGATTTTATAAAATCTCTGCACTTTCGGGTTCTTGCGTGAAATGATTCACCACGAACTAAGTTATCTTTTCGGAAAAGAGATTGTCAAACAATTTGACGAGCGGCGTCGGATTTTAGACGTCCGGCTCTCGTATTCCGGCAAATCTTTGTGATTACCGACCGCCATTTATTTTTCTGCTCTAATTGAATTCGGTGAAGTTCACGTTTTCATTTCTATGAACATCAGCCGTCGAAACGCGCTTATAAATGAAATGTCCTGTGAGGGACGTTTTCCGAAAGCGCACCGCTATTTATTTTTCTGAAATACTTGAAATATGGGGGTTGATGTAAAAATCGACGCCAATGGAACGGTTTTACGATATAGGTTATTGACCCCAGAAAAATTAAATTTCGATCATCACATAACAACTTTTCGGAATAAATGTTCGGGTGCTTTTCACCTTTCATTTTTTCTGAACATCAGTTTTCAAAACTGAGCTACATTGACAACGCTCATCGAGCGCGACAATAAATTTGAAATAATTTGTAAAATTTCGTCGGTCTAAAAAAGCTGGTAATTAACATGCATAAACCACACAATCTTTTACCCGAATCATTTAGGGGCAGTCCAATTTCTTTATTGCCCGCGCTTCAGCCGATTCTCCCGGGTATTGTTTTACTCGTTTTTCCGACGGGTGGACTTGGCGAAGTCCGGCATGAGTGAAGACCGATTTGCCCGAAAACAATAAATGGAAGAAATGAATTACGCTTCACCGGAGCTTACGAAAATAAGCCCCTGAATTTTGTGAAAACATATAAAAAGCGTCGGAAAAGAAACTACCAAGGAGCAGCTATTGAGTTTGATAAATTCGGGATATAAGTCGAAAGCCATATCCGAGTGATGTGAGTGATGAAGAATGGTCATTCATTGCGCCATATTTGACATTAATGAGTGAAGAAGCACCGCAGCGTGAACACTCGTTGCGCGAAGTTTTTAACGCACTGCGGTGGATCCGTGCGAGCCGGAGCAACCTGGTGCGGATGATGTCACATGATTTGCCGCCGTGGTTTACGGTCTTTCAACAATCGCAAAGATGGATCAAAGCTGGCGTGTTTGAAGCGGTCGTTTCGGATTTGCGTGAGATTTTACGCTATCACGACGGGGAGAAAAGCGAAACCGACGGCAGTGATTTTAGATTCGCGAACGCGGCAATCGTCGTCCGAATCAGGCGAACGGGCGGAATATGACGGAGCGAAACGCCGCCGAGGGAGTAAAACCCACATTGCCGTCGATACGTTAGGAAATTTACTGGCGTTATTCGTGACTCCAGCTAATGAACAAGACCGCGCCAAGATCGGTGAACTGGCGGAAAAGCTGCAGGCGGCGACGAGTGAAACGGTCGAGATCGCATTTGTCGATCCGTGGTTTACGGGCGAGAATGCCGCCGAGTAGGCTGAGGCACACTGAATCCGATTAGGAAGTCGTGAAATTGGCGGAAGTTAAGGGAAAGGCTTTGTCTTGCTGCCGCGCCGCCGGGTGGTTGAGCGCTCGTTCGGGTGGGCAGCACGATTTCGGCGACTGGCAAGAGATTACGAACGCTTGCCGGAAACTTTGGCAGGACTACATTTTCTGTCTTTCGCGATTTTAATGTTGAAGCGATTTGTAAAAAATTATGAATTGAAATTCATAACAGGCTCTAGAAGCTTTACCAGTTCCGAAGTGGTGATACGCAACGCGCGAGACGTTTGCTTCTATTACGTTTGGCAAATGTTCGCAAACCACTGATGCCGAGCAGCGCGTAGACCAACAGTTTCAATCTGACAAACAGGAAAGGATTTGCTCTCCACCCGTCCCAGGTGAGACGAATCGCGGCAGCCCGGTCTCCCGCCGAATGATAAATAACCAGCCCGAATTTGAGCTTTCCGGTCAAAGCCTGATCAGCACAATAGGTGGAATTTCGTTTCAATTTCACGGCATTTTCGGGGTCATACCGGTCGCGGATATCGAGAAAAGCCGAACTGCTTCCGCCTGCTCCGACAAATTCCTGAGATGAGCTCCGGGAGAGCGAGCTCACCAGCCACCTTGCCAGATAAAGCGGTTCCCCCAGCACTGATCCTTGCGACTCGCGCAAAAGCCGGTACCATAATGGATTTTCATTATTAAATTCAGGATCGTAAAATCCGACCTTTTCTGCCAGATCACGGCAAAAGATTACGGTTGGGTCGCCGAAAACGCGTCCTCCGAGGGTTATCTCGGACGGTTTTAGATAGCGCCACTCAAATTGACTTTGCGGTTCAAGACAATAACCGTTCGGCGTGACGTAACCGTAAGCTGAGCCGACAAACGCACATTCGGGATGATTCCGAAGAAAATCAAGCTGGCGCTGCAGTCGTTCGGGATGGCAGAGATCATCCGAGTCCATCCGGGCGATCCACTGACCTCGCGCCTCTTGATAACCCCGCACAAGGGTCGTAATGAACCCGGTGTGTTCTTTTCGAATGAATCGGATACGCGGATCATCGAATTCCTGGACAATTTCGACCGTCCGATCCGTCGAGCCGTCGTCAACGATGACCAGCTCAAAATCCGTAAACGTCTGCTGCAGAATACTTCTAACGGCATCTGCGACGTATTTTTCCTGATTAAAGACCGGCATTACGACGGAGACCGACGGTCGCGCCTCGTTGCCAATATCAACCTCGCGCCCGGAATGGTTTTCATTGTAAATTGCAGTCGAACCTTTTTTCATATGAAGAATTTTAATTATAGTTGATGACAAAACAATTAAGAATTTGAATATTTTTGCACCCTTACTCACGCGCGGGTTTCTGCCTCTGGTCGCCCAATATTTTCTTTCAAGTTATGTCCCGCACTATAAACAAACACTCCTTGCTTCGCGAGCATTTCATGACCGTTTCAATCTAAGAGTGACCCGCTTTTAACCGGCTTTGGACTTTCGACGCGCCAATCAATTTGAGGAGCGATGATACCTCGCGTGCCATCGTCGAATTCCTCGTTGACTTCAAATATTATCCGCTCTGATTCGCTGCGACCGGCGTGGTGCCCGCCGGAAACACGCATTTTGAAATAAAGGGAATAAACGCCGGGAGCTAACCAAAGAGGCGGCATCGATAAAGTTACCCGGCTTTGTCCGATCGCCGCCTCAAAACCAATGTCGTTCCCGAAAACTCGACTGTGAACTACCTGGTCACCATTTGCATTGTTAATGATAAAAATTATCGTCGGATTAGAAACACCGGGTGCTTGAACATTGACACTTACTGAAAATCCATCGCCCGGTGTCATCACCGGGATGAGTTGATTGTTGACGCGTACTCCGGATATCTTGACGGAATCAGCCGAATCATTCCGGTTTCCTTCATCCAGAATTTGTAAGCTGGTTCTTTTGGAGTATTCACCGATACATTCAGTTGCCGAGGTGTCAAGCTGCACTAAACCCGAATCGATCAAAATGCCTCTCTCGCAGAGGGCATGAACCGCTCCCATGTTATGACTGACAAAAAGAATCGTCCTGCCTTCTTTGCTTGAAACCTCGTTCATTTTTCCGAGGCATTTCTTCTGAAATTCCGCGTCACCGACGGCGAGGACTTCGTCAACGATCAGGATCTCGCTT
>CADEFG010000503.1 GCA_902826505.1 uncultured Acidobacteriota bacterium | reverse complement strand
AGAGTTCGTCCTTAAAAAACCGCATCAGCAGCGGAATTTCCAAACCAACGAGCATTCCGATGGCGAACACCATCAAGTAAAGAATGATGTTGAAATAAGAAAGACTGGCAAACGTCAGAAAAAGCAGCGGCGCGGAAAATCCGCCGATGACGGCAACGGCAAGTTCGATCTCGACAAAGCGTTTGGCTAAATTATGATCGAGAAAACCCGACAGCCACGAACCGACGCCCATTGCCGAAAGATAAATTCCGATGATCAGCGAAAATTGCGTCACCGAATCGCCGAGAACATAGCTGGCGAGCGTTCCGGCGAGCAGTTCGTAGATCAGACCGCAAGTGGCGATGACGATGACATTTAAAAAAAGAAGCGGAGTTTTATTCATTTAAACGGAAACTTCAAAACGAAAAATGGAAAATAAAACAAAATGCGGTTAATTTTACACCTTCCACTTCCCGTTTTTTTCTAAAAATTATTTTCCCTGAGTTGCCGCCGGAACATTACTGCCGCCGCTGCTGCCGGAACCTGAATCGCCCTGGATCGCCGACGAGATTATTAACGCGACGCCGATAATGATCGCGCCGATAATAATTGCCAGTGCCGTGTTCTGGTCGTCTTCGATTTCTTTTTTGACCGAAAAAGGCGTAATTTTGACAACCACGAAAAAGGCGATCGCAAAAACAACCAAACCGATAAATACAAAGATGATGGTTGTCGCCAAAACAGGCATCAGTTCTTCAAGTTTAACGATAAAAGCAAACGGAATTATATTTGTTAAAAGATTCAGCATTTATTTTCCTCCACGAAAACCGCCACCATAGAAAAACGGCGTTCCAATTCTTGAATTTTTCCCCGAATTGGCAAATTCCCAGCCAAATATCGAAGCCATCGAATAGGTTAAAACTACTCCGATCCCGAAAATTAAAAAAAGTGATTTAAGCATAATTTTGTCAGTCGTCAGTTGTCAGTTGTCAGTTGTCAGTTGCTTTTGCAACGCGATCGACTTTCTCAACGGCAAATGACCAAGAATTTACTCATCAGAACTGCCTGTATTCGTGCTGCCAAACATACTTTCGCTCCAGCGGCGCGATTCAAACATAAATTTTCTAAACAAAGCCAAGATCGGCAAAATTGCCAGAACCACGAAGGCGCAGCAGAAATTCACGCCGCGCGAAACGTTTTGCTCGACTTTGACCGCAACATTGATCGGCTGCTGAAAGTTTTGCCACGTTCCTTCGACGCGCAAAGTGTATTTTCCGGCGGGCAATGAAGAAAGCGTCGCATCCTGTGTTTGCGCGCCTTCCGTCCAGCTTCCGTCGCTGTCGCTTCCCGAATAATATTCGATCGGAATATTGACCGATTCGACTTCCTGATTTTGTTCGTTGACCAGATCAACATCCAAATCCGCCCAGGCATTGCTGACCGGCGCGTTTGCCGTGATTCGCACATTGCTGTTTCGCTTTAATTCAAATGGCTGACTGAAAACCGTCTGCGGCGTCGTCGCGCTTGCCGTCGGCTGTAAAGTGACGGTTTGACTGAGCGGCGTGCTGGTGCCGCTGAACGGAAGCATAAAAATGGCGACCAGCAGCAAAATCCCGAGCAGTCCAAAGCCCCATTTGATATAAAATCCGCCCGTAAAAGGCTGGTTCGGCGCGACCGACCAGGGTTTCGGCAGATCCGTAATATTAAATGCTTTTTCGATGTCCGCGTTGGTTTGGTAAACGCCGACCGACCAGTTGACCTCGTTGTTTGTCGATTCCTGTGAAAGCATCAGCGGCGCGGCAATATAATCGACGGCGCGGACGGTTTCGCCCTGTTCGACGCGCCAGTAAAATTCGCCCTGGACGAATTCGACGCAAGCCGGCGCGTCCTGATAAATCTTATAAGTCTTTCCGTTGTAGGTCACGGTCGAGCCGGTCCCGTAAATCTGCGTGCTTTCAACTTCCGCCGGATTGACGGGTTCGACAAAATTCCAATGATTATCGCTGTGCGTCAGCCAGCGAAAACCGATCAGCGGATTGTAAAGCAGATATTCGTGCCAGAAATATTTGATTCCTTCGATCGTCACACTGCGAACGACGGCGCCGATGATTTTGAACTTCGCGTCGTTCATAAACGTGCCTTCCATTCCGACCTTCAAAACAAAATCAGGCGGCACGGGCGGCGGATTCAAGGCTTTGAGCCACGTCAGCTTGCCCTGATTGACATCGAGCAGTGAATTGCAATATGGACAAGTCACGCGCTCGGCTTTGTTGGGCGCGGTCAAACTGAGCGGTCCGGCGCAGTTCGGGCAGCCCATTCCTTCGGTCGAAACTCGCTGCGCTTCGCGTTTGACGCTTTTGGCGTCGCCCAGACCGATCTCTTCGAGCGTCACCATATTTCCGACAAACGCCCACGGCGGATTGATCGAATAATCGATCGTCCCGAAAGCATTGTCTTTGCCCGACAGATCGGCGTAATTGCTGCGTTCGTTCGGTTCGAGTTTGTAGGGAATTTCGCCGTCTGCCGCGACCGAAGTCGCCGTGCCTTTTTCCGTCACCATCAAAGGCGTTTGACTCGGAATCGCCTCGATCGTCTGTCCGAGTTGCAAAGATTCAAACGGCGGAACTTGTGCGCCCTGCGGCAGTGGCTGGTAAAAGGTCAAATAAAAACGTCCTTGCGCCTCGGCGAGCCAGCCGACCCAGCCGTTTGAAAACGTCGCATACCATTCGTCCCACACGCCGCCGAGTTCGTGGCGCAGTTGAGCGCGTCCGGTGAGTTCGAAACGCTGACCTTTAAAATGACCTTTCAGTCCGAGCTTCAAGGGCGACTCGGAATCCATGATTTCCGCAACTTTGCCCAGATCAGCCAAACCGCGGTCGGTGCGCGCCACGGCGGAGCGGCAAAACGGACAAACTAAAACAATTGTCGAGCCTTTTTGAAACTCAATCGGCGCGGCGCACGACGGACAATTTGCTTTCAGAACGCTCAAATTTCACCTCCGGCGGTTTGGGATTTTGGATCTTGGATTTTGGATTTTGGCTTTGCGCCTCGTTCGATTTTTGTGATTCTCACTTCAGAAGCATTCAATATTTCTTTTAAATTTTCTTCCCAATTCCATTCCGGACGCGTGCGGCAACAGTAAAGATTGAAGGTCGCAACCCGGTGTTCGGGGTAAGTATGGCAGGCAAGATGAGATTCGGTCAGCATCACCAAACCCGTCACACCACCCGCGCCGCCGAATTTATGCCAGAGCGGTTCGCCGAGCGTTTTCAAGCCCAAATCGCTGATGATACGCGAAAAAACAGTGCGCAGAAGTTTTTCGTCACGCAACAGATTTTCGTTACATTCTTCGGCTTCAACGAGCCATTCAGTGCCGACAATCATTTTGGAGTAAATCTAAAAAGTCCTACGATCAACACGCGAAAAAAGTTTTCTAAACTTCGTCAGATACCACTCTGCGTTATAATTCATTTAGTGAAGTATGCCGCAAAAAACTATAACTAAAATTTTCGCGTTTGTCATATCATTTTCGCTCGTTTGCTTAATTTTTTCAGGTTGTTCTTCAGTTTTTCCGAGCAAAAACGAAAACAGCGCCGAGCGAAACCGTAATTCCAGTCAAAATTATGACAAACCAAAGGTTATCGGCAAAATCGAATCAAGCGAAATCAAAGAAAGCAGCGGCATCGCCGCTTCAAAATGTCAGACTGATATTCTCTGGACGCATAACGATTCGGGCGACAACGCTTTTATTTTCGCGCTCAACAAACAAGGCGAACGGCTTGGAACGTGGAAAGTTTCGAACGCGAAAAATCAAGATTGGGAAGATATTGCCGGGATAAAAACCGTCGGCGGCGAATGTTTTTTATACATCGGCGATATCGGAAACAACTCGCGCAGCCGCGATGAATTGACGATCTACCGCGTCAAAGAACCAACAGTTTCCCCCGAAAATAAATCTTCGAGCAAAAAAAATCCGATCGAAACCGAAAGCGCGGAAACCATCAGGTTTTCTTATCCCGAGACGCGTCACGATGCCGAAACGCTGCTGCTTCATCCCGTCACGGGCGATATTTATATCTTGTCAAAAAGTATGAACAGTTCGTCGGCAGTTTATAAACTCAAAAGCGATTTTGATTTAAATAAAACAAACAAACTCGAAAAGATCACCGATTTCAGTGTGCCCGCAATTCCCAACGGTTTGCTGACCGGCGGCGATATTTCGCCCGACGGCAAGCGCGTTGTGATCTGCGATTATTTCAACGCTTACGAACTCGTTTTACCCGAAAAAGCAAAAAATTTTGATGAAATCTGGAAGGAAAAACCC
>CADEFG010000502.1 GCA_902826505.1 uncultured Acidobacteriota bacterium | reverse complement strand
GGAGACGGCGCGCGCGGCGCTCGGTTCCGCCGTCGCCCTCGAAAGCCGGTTCCACGGCGGCCAGGGCTTCTACGCGGGGCGTTTGGGCCTGGCCTGGGCGCTCCACGAGGTCGGGGACCGGCTGGCCGACGAGGAGCTGCTGGAGCACGCCCGCCGGCTGCTGGCCGAGCTCGCTTCGGAGGAGCCCGCGGCGGGGCAACTCGACATCGTCTCGGGCAGCGCGGGCATTCTCGCCGCGGCGCTCGACCTGGCCGGGAAGACCCGCGACGAGCCTCTCGTCACCCTGGCCCGTCGCCACGGCGAGCACCTGCTGCAGACGATCCAGATCGACCGCGACGCCGGCTCGTGCCAGCGGATTGACCATATAATTTCTGCCGGTTCCGTGCGACGGATCGACGATGATCGGCAGATGCGTCATTTTTTGAACCGCCGGAACGACCGACAGATCCAAAGTGTTGCGGGCGTGATTGCCGAAGGTTCGGATGCCGCGTTCGCAAAGAATCACGTCGTAATTTCCTTCCGCCATAATATACTCGGCGGCGAGCAGAAATTCGTCGAGAGTCGCCGCCATTCCGCGTTTCAGTAAAACCGGTTTGCGTGTTTGCCCGACATATTTCAAAAGCGAAAAATTTTGCATATTGCGGGCGCCGATCTGGATACAATCGCCATATTTTTCAACCAGATCGATGCCGTGTTCGTCCATCGCTTCGGTGACGATGTTCAAACCGAATTGTGCGCGCACATCAGCCAAAATCTTTAAACCGTCTTCGCCTTTGCCCTGAAAAGCATAGGGCGAAGTGCGGGGTTTGAATGCGCCGCCGCGAAAAAATTTTGCGCCGGATTTGGCGACCACTTCGGCAACCTGAAAAACCTGCTCAACTGTTTCAACTGCACATGGTCCGGCGATCATCGCGAGTTCTTCGCCGCCGATCGCCGCGTTCCCGACTTTAATTATTGATTTTTCGGGACGCAAATCTTTGGAGATCAGTTTATACGGTTTTGTGACGCGAATCGCGTCGGCAACGCCGGGCAGATTTTCAAAATGGGTCGGGTCAACTGCGCCTTTATTTCCCGTGATGCCGATTGCGGTCCGTGATGCGCCGGGCATCGTATGCGGGCGAAAACCGAGATGTTCGATAATTTCCAAAACGCGCTCGAGCTCTGCTTGAGTCGCGTCGGGTTTCATAACAATTAACATAAAATTCTCTTAAAAATATTTGCAAAATGCCATAGATTTGGCGTTTTGCTATTAGATTCAGCGAAAAAGTTTATTTTTCAATCTGAATTTTAAATAATGCAATTTGCAAACCAATCCTAAATCCAAAATCGAAATCACATTCTTTCGGGAACTTCGATTCCCATGGTTTGCAAACCGCCGGTCAAAGCGCGACGGGCTAAATCGGCAATCGCGATCAAAACGGCGCGTTTGACGGCATTTTCCTCCGTTATAATTCGATGATTATGATGAAACAAATGCATCGCTTTTGACAGGTTAAAATTGTATTTTGCTAAGATTGCCGGTTCGGTTGCGATGGCGGCTTGCGATATAGTTTCTTCAAGCCGCAAAGCAAGCGCGGCTAACGACCAAATTTCGTTGCCGATCTCTGAATCGAAAATTTCGGAAACTATTTTATTTTCCATCGAAAAAGTTTGGCGGGCATCTTCCAAGGCGTTTTCTTCCAATTTTTTAAAGATCGAATTAAACCTGACCGCGGCATTTTGGCAATAAACACCCGTTTCTCCTTCAAAAGCCAGGGCTTCTTTGAAGTCGAAAACAATGATCGTATTTTTTGTAAATTTCAGAAGAAAGTACCGCAGTGCGCCGACGGCAATCTGGTGGGCGATCAGTTTTTGTTTCTCAAGCGAAAAATCAGGGTTTCTGGTCGAAACTTCGGTAAAGGCTTTTTCCTCCAGAAGATTGATAAAATCATCGGCTTTGACGCCCCAGCCTTTGCGCCCGCTCATTTCGATAAACGGTCGTGTTTTGTCGTCTTCGGTCAAACTCAGACCGAGTTCAAGCGCCGCCGAAACGGAAAGCGCAACCATTTCATAACTGAGATGCACGCTCGCCCCTTCGCCTTTTTCGGGAAAAATCGTCGCGACGCCTTCTTTGACAACTTCCTGCGGATAAGCTTGGCGTGAATCAATCACGTTAAAAACAACCTCGCTGTTTCCGAACTCGGGTAAATTTTCAGGTTCCGTTTTATCGGCGGTCGTTACCCAAACTTGCTTTCCGTCATCGTAGGTATAAAAAAGTCGATAGCAGAAGTCGGTTCCTAAAAGCCCGAGCTTCCACATTTGATAGGCAATGTCTTTGCCTGTATAAACAACGGTTCCGTTTGAGCGAACTAGAATTTTGTCGGCTTCATGTTCGTCCGTTCCCTCGTGGGAATCGAAGGGCATCACCCAGCAGCCTTTGTTTTTACCCTCTGTTTCAAACCGAACGACGCCGCGCTCTTTCATCAGATCAAAAGCTTTCGCCCAGAAATGAAGATGAAGAATATCGCTTTCCCGCGGCAGCAAATCATAACGAATATCGAGCCGTTCCATCGTTTGCAAGATACATTCGACGTTTCGTGTCGCGACATAATCGGCAAGCTCGTAAATTTCTCCTTCGCCGCGTTCGAGTTCATGCAAGGTTTCAGCGCGAAATTTGAGGTTTTCCGCATTGGAGGCGTAAAATTTCCCGACTTCCGTGTATAAATCCCAGCAATAATAATCAAACGGAATTTGCAAATGAGATTCCAAATCCTTGATCTGTTCGAGATTCAGTTTCCGCAAATGCAGAAAACCGACAACCACATCGGCAACCTGAACGCCCGTGTTATCAATATAATTTTGAGTTTCGACGCGCTTCCCGGTGGCTTTCAGAATTCGCACAAAAGTATCGCCGAGCACAGAATTTCTGGCGTGACCGATATGCATGGATTTATTCGGATTGACCGATGTATGTTCGACGCAAACTTTCGGCGATCTTTGATCAGGCGTTTTCAGAAACGTAATTTCGGAACTTTCGGCGAAAAACTTTGCGCGATCATAAAAAACATTGAGATAGCCGGCACCGGCGACTTCGACCTTTGCGACAAAATCAAAACTTTCGAGCGAAACTTTTAAAATTTCGGCAATATTTCGTGGATTTTGTTTTTCACCCGTCGCTTGCTTGATTTGTTTGGCGAGTTCGAAGGCAACCGGAAACGCGAGATCGCCGAGTTCGGTTTTGGGCGGGATTTCGGCGGCGATCTGTTCAAGCTCGATATTGAATTTCTCGCGCGCCGTTTCGCCGACCTTTTCACGCAAAGTGTTCTGAAGCTGTAAAATGCTCATAAGACAAAAAGGAAAGTATATCGAATAAGTTGAAAAGAATAAAACCGGGATTTTGACCCGTTTTATTTTGGCGGTTAGACTTGAATCTAAAGATGCAGATTTCCGATGAACTAAAAGAAAAATTTCAGACTGCCCGAAGCGTTTGTGTGCTGACGGGCGCGGGAATTTCTGCCGAATCGGGCGTGCCGACATTTCGCGGCGGCGGCAATTCGACGGTTTGGAAGGGAATGCCTTTCGATCAAATTTCGTCCGCCAGCATGGTACGCGAAAATCTCGCCGAGGTTTGGGAATGGTTCGATTACCGGCGCGGAGTTCTTAAAGATTGCGAGCCGAATGCGGCGCATTTTACTTTGGCGAAATGGCAAGACCGATTTGCCGGATTTACGCTCGTCACGCAAAACATTGACGGACTTCACACGGCGGCGGGTTCGCGTGATGTGATCGAGCTTCACGGCAATATTCAGCGAGCATATTGCACAAATTGCGAAAAGCGTTTCGACATTCGCGGAAAGATTCCGCACGTCCCCGAAATTTGTGATGATTGCGGCGCAAATCTGCGTGCTGATGTTGTATTATTCGGCGAAATGCTGCCACCCGGCGCGTTTGAAAAAGCCGAAAAAGCGGCGCGAAATTGCGATTTATTCTTTGTTGTCGGAACATCAGCGCTCGTCTATCCGGCGGCGGGACTGGCGGAAATTGCGAAACGAAACGGCGCATTTTTGGTCGAAATTAATCCCGAAGAAACGCCGATGAGCGGATTTTGCGATTTTTCGATCCGCATGAAAGCAGGCAGAATTCTGCCTGCTTTCTAAATCTTTAACATGACTTTTCGATTATCATTTACCACTTTTTTTGACATCGTTTATTAATTTGGCAAATTCCTGATTCAAAAGCCCGCGTTTATCGGCGGGAACGAGATTGCTTGCCAGATACCAGCAGAGCGCGACGAGAATAATGATTACACCGGCACCGACACCAATCGCGACACCCGCAC
>CADEFG010000501.1 GCA_902826505.1 uncultured Acidobacteriota bacterium | reverse complement strand
TTCTTCGGTCGCTTCGGCGGTTGTTTCTTCTACTTCTTCTTCAGTCTTCTTTTTTGGCATTTTTCTATTTCAACCTATTTCGTTTCCGACTTTTTCGCGCCGGCTTCTTTTTCATTGATCAATGTAAAGACGCGCGCCAAAGTTTTCTTTTCGCGGCGAATGTCATTGACCGATTCGCCGACGCCCAATGTTTTTCTAAACTTCAAACGAAACAGAGATTCTTTCAAACTGTCGGCTTGTTCTTTCAGTTCGTCAATATTCATTTCGCGGAGCTGTCCAAGTTCATCCTTGCGTTTCATTAAACAATTCCTCCTTCGAGATCGGCGCGGCTGACAAACTTCGTCTTGATCGGAAGTTTTTGTGCCGCGAGCCGCATCGCTTCGCGCGCCAGTTCTTCGGGCACGCCTTGAATTTCATACAAAATTCTGCCCGGTTTGACGACCGCGACCCAGTGATCGGGCGCGCCTTTTCCGCTGCCCATCCGGGTTTCAGCCGGTTTTTTCGTGATCGGCTTATCGGGAAACATCCGAATCCAGACCTTTCCGCCACGTTTGATGTGACGCGTCATCGCGATACGAGCCGCTTCGATCTGGCGGTCGGTAATCCAGGCTGCTTCTAAAGTTTTGAGTCCAAAATCACCGAAATCCAACTTGTCGCCGCGTGACGCTTTGCCGCGCATACGACCTTTCATGACTCTTCGGTGCTTGACCTTTTTCGGCATTAACATAATGAGTTACCTCTTGTTATTTTCGATTTCAGATTTGCGATTTGCGATTTTATTCTGAACTATTAAATTTTGAAAAAAGCTGTTGCCGATTTTATTTATAATCGCAAATCGCAAATCGGCAATCGCAAATTTCTTATCTTCTGTTATCGTCGCGGTCACGGCGGCGCGGCGGGCGTCGATCGCCTCTGCCGCCGCCCTGAACTTTCGGTTCGTTGATCGGGTCGGTCGTCGTTCCGCGTGCCATCGAAGCATTCGGATCGAGAATTTCGCCGCGATAGATCCAAACCTTGACACCGATGATCCCGAAAGTCGTTAAGGCTTCGGCAAAACCGTAGTCAATATCGGCGCGCAGCGTGTGCAGCGGCAGACGACCTTCCAAACTCCATTCCGTGCGGGCGATTTCCGCGCCGTTCAAACGTCCGGCGCACATTACTTTGACGCCCTGCGCGCCGAAACGCTGTGATTCTTCGAGAATCTTACGCATCGCACGCCGAAAAGCGATTCGTTTTTCGAGCTGCTGCGCGATTTTTTCGGCTTGAAGCTGGGCATTGAGTTCCGGTTTCGTGATTTCCTGGATCGAAACGATCACTTCGCGTCCGGTTTTTTTCGACAAATCTTCTTTGAGCTTTTCGATTTCCGAACCCTTGCGTCCGATGATGATCCCGGGACGCGACGTGTAAATAATGATTTTCAAACGATTGGCGGCGCGTTCAACGTCGATATGCGAAACTCCGGCGCCGACGAAACGCTTTTTCAGATCGCGTTTGAGCTGCAGGTCTTCCGCCAGAAACTCGGCAAATTCTTTTTTCGCATACCAGTGCGAGTGCCAATCTTTGTTGTATCCGACCCGAAAGCCGTATGGATGAACTTTTTGTCCCATAATATTTTCATTTTGGTTCTGGCTTTTGGTTTTTGGTTTTGGTTTTTAATCCAAAATCCAAAATCCAAAATCCAAAATCGCGTTTACTGTCTTTCCAGTTCCTCGTTGATGTCCTGCTGCTTTTCGTCCGCCGGCTGTGTTTCGTTCTTTTCAGCCGGAGTTTGTGAAGTTGCGTCCTTTGCGTCCGCCGCTTCCGACTCGTTTTTGGCTTCCTGTTCGGCAACCGCTTCTTTCGGCGAAGTTGTTTCCGATGCTTCGACCGGCGCGTCGGTTGCTTCGATCGTTTCGACCTCTTCAACTTTGGCTTCTTCTTTTTTCGCCTTTTTCGTTTCCTTTGCGGCGTCTTTCTTTTCGGTCGTCTTCGCCGGAGCTTTCGCTTTCTTTTCGGCTTCCGGTTTGGCTTTCGCGTTTGCCTTGGCTTTGCGCGCATTGTCCGCCGCTTTTTGCGGGCTTTCATCGCTCGAAACCAAAATCGTGATGTGGCAGTAATGACGTTGTTCGCGATACGCGCGACCTTGCGGCGCGGGACGCATCCGGCGGCGATTTTTGTGCGCGCCCATATCGACGAAACAGGTTTTCACCCACAAATCATCGGGATCAATCGCAATATTTTGCTGCTCCGCCAGATAAGTCGCGTTGGCAATCGCCGAACGCAGAGTTTTGGCGATCGGGTCAGCCGCGCGTTTGTCGGTAAATTTCAAAATCGCCAATGCGCGTGAAACGTTCACACCGCGAATTAGATCAATGACCAATCGCGCTTTTCGCGGCGAGCCTTTCAAATGTCTTGTTTTTGCTATCGCTTCCATAATTTTAGTAAATCGTGAATCGGAAATCGGAAATCGTGCTTTTCAAAATCTTAATTTTTATTCACGATTGACGATTGACAATTCACTAACTTATTTTCTCTTTGCCATTTTCTCGGCTTTTGTTCCCGGATGTCCTTTAAAGGTTCGCGTCGGCGAAAATTCTCCGAGTTTGTGTCCGACCATATTTTCCGTGATATAAACCGGAATATGGCGTTTGCCGTTGTGAACGCCGAAAGTCAGACCAACCATTTCGGGCGAAATCGTCGAGCGGCGCGACCAGGTTTTGATCGCCTGCGGTTTGTTTCCGCCTTCGCTGATCTTTTTCAAAACTTTTTGGACACTCAAATCGATAAAAGGTCCTTTTTTTACTGAACGTGGCATAACTTTTAATTTGGTTTTGGGTTTTTGGCTTTGGGTTTTAGATTTTTGCAAAAACCCAAAACCCAAAGCCAAAAACCAATTAATTATTTACTTCTTCTGTCACGCACGATCATATTCTGTGTGCGTTTGTTTCTGCGTGTCTTATAACCGCGCGTCGGTTGTCCCCAGGGCGTCACGGGATGGCGACCGCCCGAAGTTTTTCCTTCACCACCGCCGTGCGGGTGATCGACCGGATTCATCGCGACGCCGCGAACTTTCGGGCGTTTGCCCATCCAGCGCGAACGTCCCGCTTTACCCAAAGAAACGTTTTCATTTTCGACGTTGCCGACCTGTCCGACGGTTGCCATACAAACGACCGGCACGCGGCGAACTTCGCCCGAAGGCATTCTCAATTGCGCAAAATCGCCTTCTTTCGCAACCAGCTGGGCAAATCCGCCCGCCGAACGAACCATCTGTCCGCCTTTGCCCGGACGAAGCTCGATGTTGTGAATCTGTGTTCCGAGCGGAATATTCGCGATCGGCAAAGCATTTCCCGGCAGAATGTCGGCTTCGGCACCGCTTAAGACGGTCGCGCCGACTTTCAAACCGACCGGTGCGAGAATATAACGCTTTTCGCCGTCGAGATAGGTGATCAGAGCGATGTGCGCCGAACGGTTTGGATCGTATTCGATCTGCGAAACTTTTCCCGGAATGCCGGTTTTGTTGCGTTTGAAATCAACGATGCGGTAAAAACGCTTGTGACCGCCGCCGCGCCGCCGAACCGTGATGCGTCCGTCGCTGTTGCGTCCTGAAATTCTCGTTTTCGGCTCCAGCAAAGATTTTTCGGGTTTTGCGTTCGGAGTCAATTCATCCCGCGTCAAATATGTCTGATAGCGCCTTGCGGGTGATGTCGGTTTTAATCTTTTAATTCCCATAATGATTTGGTCTTTGGTTTTTGGTCTTTGGTTTTTGGCAAATTGAAATTAATGTGATGACCTCACTTGATTCAACCGGCTAAAAACTAAAAACCAAAAACAAATAACTAAATGGCTTCTGCGTAATCAACCATCGGCTCGCCTTTTTTCAAGGTCACATAAGCCTTTTTCCAGCTTGCGCGGCGACCTTCGTAACGACCGCGTTTTTTCATTTTGCCTTCGTATTGAACGGTGCGGACGCGCGCGACCTTGACGCCGAAGATCTCTTCGACGGCGCCGCGAATTTCGTCCTTGTCGGCTTTGCGGTCAACCCGAAACGTCAAAACTTGCCCTTCGCCGTCTTCGCTCGTCGCTTCTTTCAACAGAACCGATTTTTCCGTGACGACGGGCGACTTCAAAATTTCCCAAGTTCCTAATTTACTCATTGTCAGCCGCCTCCTCTTTATTTTCCATTTCGGTTACCGCCGGAAGTTCTTCGGTTTTCACTTCCGCCTTTTCGGCTTTCGGTTTGGCTTCCTTTTTCGCTTTCGGCTTGGCTTCGGCTTTGGGCTCCGCTTTTGCCTCGGCTTTCGGTTCGGCTTTTGCTTCCACTTTTGCTTCGACATCTTCCGCCTCAACGCCT
>CADEFG010000500.1 GCA_902826505.1 uncultured Acidobacteriota bacterium | reverse complement strand
GCGTTAACTGTTTGAGTATCAAAAACAGTTTGAAGTTCTTGATGCCATTTTTGCGAAAACGCTCGTAAACTCTTTTCTTGCGTGTTGTTAAAAGAATGCTTGATTGCTTGTCCGGTCAGATAAACCATCTGACGAGCCGACTCGGTAAACGGAATTTCCTCAAAACGTCCTTGAATTTTAATCCACTCATTGCGCTCGACCATTCCAAGTCCGTAGCCATACTCTGAAAAAGCCTGATGAAGTAGCCCAAATAAAAAAATCGGCGATTCACTTTTTACGGAAAGCTCCTTTATTTGTTGAAGTAAGTATAAATCCTCGGTATGACGATTGATTGCCGCATACTCCAAACACTTTCCGAACTCATCAATTATCAAAATTAATCCGACTTTCGCTACTAAAGTCAATTCCCTGATTAAGGATAAAACACCTCTTGGATTGGCTTTTCCAGTCGTGTCAATTTCATTCTCCAAGCGGTCAATTTCAGCATTAAACCTTTTACCTTCATCAGAGTTCTTTTTCCAAAATGAATTAATTCCGGTTCTCAAGGAGCGTAAAATCGTTTTTTCGAGCGGTTCTCTACCCGCTGTAACGACCGCTCTCACAAATCCCTTGTCGGTTATTACGGATTGAATTTTTTGTTTTATTTCGGGTTCAATGGAACAATTTTGAAAAATAGAATCGGCTATTAATTTAACGTCATCATTTTTAGAGGCTAAAAGGGAGGCTAAAAAATGAGCAAAAGACGATTTTCCTGTGCCGTAAACACCGGTCAATGTCCACGCACTGACTCCTTCTTTACGACTGATTGCTTCACTAATTTGACGGAGTGCCTGACCCGCACGCTCGGTAATTATATATCCTCTGAGATTTTCAGCATCAGCAAGATCGCGCTCTAAATTAACCGAGCGAGTATAACGACGCTGAAGTTCTATAAATTCTGAAAGGCTTCGTCTTGTTGTTTGCGAATTTTTAGGCATAATAATTGTCCAAAATCTTTTTAAAAAGTTTGTCTGCTTCACCATTAAACGAAAACTGCACAAGTCCTGCCGAGTCCGTTAAGGATATTTTGTCATTTTTTTGAGCTACTGCGTCAATAGCTGAACATAATGCGCTTTCAGTAAGTTTAAAAACAAGACCTGGGCTAGATAATGAATAAAGCAAATTTGCGACTGAAATCGTCTTTTGTCCCGGCGCAAGTGTATTAATGTAATCAAGACATACCGCAACAATTACTTCCGCCGGTAAATTGGGTTTACTCCCTTGCCGGAACTGGTAATATTTGGATTCGTCTGTTCTTTGAATTATTCCAAGTTCGACAAAAGGACATTCCAGCGACTCTTCACCGGCATTTTTTTTTGCTTGATTTTCAGTCTCTTGTCCGCAATACATTCTTAGAATACATAACAAGTCTTTATGGAGCGAAGAATCGGCAACAGTTAAACTTGCTCGGTCTCGAAAATTTCTTAGTTCTATCTGAAGATCATCAATCGTAAATTCGGTTTTACGAAACTCATTGAAAACAAAATGCCACGCAGTAGCTTGGTTTGGTAATTTTAATAAGTTCCAATGCAACAGCCACAGTGAAGCCGGATTTTCAAGCCACGGATCCCACCCATTATCACCAAGCAGCAAATTGCCAAATTCCGTTGGATTAAATCCATTCGTTGATTCGTTTGAGATTTTTCTTGCTGAACGAATCAATTTATATGCTGAACACCAATACTTAATTGCCGTTGCCATATTTTTGCCCACCCCGATTAATATATGAGCATCCGGTAAAGTGAAAATTTCTTGATTTTTTACGACTGCATCAAACCCTTTTTTCAACCAACCGGAACGGGGATGAAAGGTTTCATGTTTCGCAAAGTAGGCGTTTTCACTCGCAATTACAGTTGCATTTTGTATCATTCTAACAGTTGGTAAAGTCATTTTTTGGTGCGACGAAGATATAACTATTTCAGTTTTTTACGGGGAAAACTATAACACATTTTTATCTATAAATAATACTTGACCCTCAAAATGTTGTATGAATCTCCGTTTCTATCACTTTTACTGGTGTAATTAACAATATTCAGGTCAATATCACTTATTGATTATTTTATACTAAGATTTTTTGGCAAACTAAACCACTCTCTTTAGTTTCTTTTCTTCGTTAATCTCCCGTTTAACTTTGGCTTGCTAGCATACAGAAAACTTGAAAGGCTGTTTTATAACATTCTTTGAAGACCAACTTAAATAATCCCTTTTATACTTTGGATGGTTCTTAAATTATGAAATTATCAAAGTGGTCAATTATTTTCCTGTTATTTGTTTCATTTAACTTAACATTTTCAGATGTCCAAATATCCGCCCAAAAAATCAGCGAAACCAAGGTTTATCAAGGGATGTGCGATGCATCGGCGGCGGTTGCGCTCGATGAAAATACTTTTATCGTCGCTAACGATGAGGACAACGATTTGCGGATTTTTGAGAAAAATAAACCGAATGAATTGCAGCGAATTAAATTGTCGGAAATTTTTAAGGGCAAAATTTCTGATGGCGATAATCTTGAAATTGATCTCGAAGGCGCGACCCAGCTCGGCGATAAAATATTTTGGACGGGTTCGCACAGCGCGAGCAAAAACGGAAAGGCGCGTCCGAGTCGGCATCGGTTGTTTGCAGTCAAAGCATTTTCTGACGGCAAGGGCAAATTTAACGTCGTTCCAGTCGGAAAAATCTATGCCGATTTAATTTCCGACCTCGAAAAAGATGCGCGTTTTAAGGATTTCAAACTCAAAGAAGCCAAAAATATCAAACCGAAAGACACCGGCGGTCTGAGCATTGAAGCTCTCGCCGCAACGCCGGAAGGACATCTGCTCATCGGCTTCCGAAACCCGCTATTTGGCGGGCAAGTCTCATCCGATAAAATTTTGGTCAACGGAAAATCTTTGATTGTCGAATTGCTGAATCCCTTGGAAATTATCGAAGGCAAAACGGCGAAATTCGCCGATCCGGTTGTTTTAGACCTTGACGGATTTGGGATTCGCGGAATGGAATATGATAAATCGCAAAAGCGTTATGTCATTATTGGCGGACCTTACTTCGACAAACAAGAGGTAATTTCGCAAAACTCGAAACTTTCGGAATCGCGGCTTTATTTATGGTCCGGCAAATTCGATGAAAAGCCTCAATACCAGCAAAAGGTTAATTTAGCGGGTTTCAACGCCGAAACGGTGTTTTTTTATCCGCACACGAAAAAGGGATTTATGGAAATTTTCAGCGATGACGGCAAAGCCAATTGCAACGACAGTTTTCGCAGTTTCCAGCTTCAACTCAAATAAAACTTACAAGTTGCGATCATATTTTTATTACCCTTAAATTGAATCATTATTGGTGATAAGTTATCTTATCTATTCAAACAACTTTTTAATTTGAGATGAGGAGATAATTACAATTATATGGCAACTAAAAAAGGCAGCTCAGGCAAAACGGAAACAACCGCAAAGGAAAAATCAGTCGGCGAACTTATCAATTCGCTTGCCGATACGACCGGATTGAGCAAAGCAAAGGTTAAGGAAGTTTTAGACGCACACGCCGCACTTTTAGTTAATGAACTTAAAGAATCGGGTAGTGTTCAACTTGCGGGAATCGGCAAACTCAAATTGGGGGAAAGAGCCGAGCGTCAAGGTAGAAATCCATCTACAGGTGAGGCGATTACGATCAAAGCATCTAAAACCGTTAAGTTTTCGGGCGGCAAACGGTTTAAGGATAATTTTCAATAAATAGTTATTACAGAGCGGCAAATTAGATGGTTTGTTTCGACATCCGATACTTAGCCGTTTAATTTTGCCGCCAATTTGTAAATACTAATCTAGCTAATTCTTATGCAGCATTGCATAAACAGTCGGAGTTACAACGAGCGAGAAAAGGAGCGCGACTGCTAACCCGCCGATAACGGCAATGGCGAGCGGTTGCAGCAGTTCCGAACCCGCACCGAGGGCAAGAGCTAACGGCAGCATTCCTAAAATTGCCGCCAGACTCGTCATTAGAACGGGGCGAATTCTTCGTTTTCCCGAAAGCACGAGCGCATCCTGCAAAGAATCGCCTTCCGCCAAATGTTCTTCGACCGCATCGAGCATTAGAATTCCGTTTTTGGCGACGATGCCGATGACCATTATCATTCCCATCAACGACACGACGTTAAGAGTCGAATGAGAAACGAGCAATCCCAGCAAAACTCCGCTCAATGCTAAAACTGCGCCTGCAACAATCGCAATCGGATGCGCGAAAGAACGGAATTCGATTAGCAAAACCAGAAAAACAAGCGCAATCGCCAGGACGAGCGCGAAGGCAAGTTCACGGAAACTCGCCTGTTGCTC
>CADEFG010000499.1 GCA_902826505.1 uncultured Acidobacteriota bacterium | reverse complement strand
CGTCACATATTCGCCGAAGCCGGTCGCTTTATCGGTTTTGCCTTTCGGTCGAAATTCCCAACCGCCGGTCGTGTAGCCCAATTTGCCGTCCGCCGAAATATCCGCCCAAGCCGGATTCCAGGCGAGCAGCGCCGGCGATTCGGGACGCGCCTGCCAGACGAGTTTGCCGTTTGTTTCGGTCGGGTTGAAAATAATCCCGTCGTCCGCCAGAAAAGTCAGAAAAGCGGTTTTCGTGCCTTTTTCGGCAGCGGTTTTGGCAAACTTTTGCTCGGTTTCGACCAACTTTTGTAAATCGTTTTTGACGGGCGCAATGCTCTGCGCCGTGATTTCTAAACAGCAAACGCCAATCAGGAATAAAATCAACGCTTTTTTCATAGTGGAAATATTTATCACAAATTCTAAGATTAGTCACTAATTTTTATCAATTCGGGGTAAAATAAGCAAAAAGCGAATAAAAGTTTGGTCAATCTCAAAAGGTTTTGGAAAATGCAAAGTTATTTTATAAAAATTTGGCTCGGAGTGTTGTTTTTGAGCCTTTTTATTTCCTGCGCGGCGGTCAATAAAATAATTCCGAAGGAAAGAAAACCCTTTCAGGAAAAACCATTCGATGTAAAAACGTGGCACGAAGGCGATCCGCAAACACGCGGCGAGATGGCAAAAGACTTACGCTGGAAACGAACGGCGGATCAAGGTTATCTTTTAGATCAAAAGGGTCAACCGGAGATCTTAACGATTTTGGGCGAACCCGACCGGAAAACGCGCGGCAAATGCTGCGGCGCGGGCGGAACTTCCGTTGAAGAAGTCTGGCTTTACGACGTCGAGATCAAAAACGAAACGGATTCAACGACCCGGATCGAACAATTTCAGATCTATTTTACGCCGAACGGCAAAGTCGATACGTTCAGAATCTCAAAATGGGACGATAAAAATCCCGATTATTTTCCGCGTGTCGGCTAACCGATTCTTTGAAAAAACCTTTTAATGCTACCGTAGATAAAATTATGAAAAACTTGAAAAATAATCTGTGCCGAATTTTAATTTTGACGCTTTTGGTCGG
Source organism: uncultured Acidobacteriota bacterium (assembly GCA_902826505.1). Taxonomy (GTDB): domain Bacteria; phylum Acidobacteriota; class Blastocatellia; order Pyrinomonadales; family Pyrinomonadaceae; genus JAFDVJ01. The sequence goes on along the minus strand of CADEFG010000499.1, from coordinate 3,318 downwards.
TTTATCTTTTACCGGCGGAAATGCGCAGACGAACAAATTAAGAAAAGTTAAGGTTTATTTCTGGGAATTCAATAAGACAACCGAAGGCGATGAATTCACGGCTTTTACGCGCGAAGTTGACGCAAAATCGCCGCTTCGCCCGACGATCGAAGCATTTATCGCCGGACCGACCGCCGCCGAAGAAGCGAAAGGTTTTGCCGGTTTGGCTTATGGCGATCTGAAATTATCTTCGGTCAAGCTCAAAAACGGCACGGCACGGCTCGATTTCTCGCGCGAAATTCGCGACGACTACAATCCCGGCGATCTGGAAACGCTGCGGTTTGAATCCGCCGTCATCAGAACCGCCAAACAATTTCCGGGCGTAAAAAAAGTGATCGTGTGCGTCAACGGTTATAATGAATTCGGGATCGGCATGGTCATTGACGAACGCGTTGCCTGTCCGAAAGATAAATAAAATATGCAAAACCTTGTCACTTTTTGTCTCAGCATCGCGCTTTTAATGTTCAGCGGATTGGCTTGTAAAAACAATCCGCTCGCGAAATTCACCAAACAATACAACTGCACGATCGCGGGCGAAGCAGAACCGCAAACATCGGACGAATATCTCAAACGCGCCGGCAAACATCTCGAAAACAACAATTACGGGTTTGACGACTGCGCTTTCGGCGCCGCTTCGGAAGCCGTCCGGCTCGACCCGAAAAATGCCGATGCGCTGGCTTTACGCGGGGATCTTTACAGCGCGAAGCAGGATTACGATTCAGCGTTAGCGGATTTGAACGAAGCGATCAAATTGTCGCCGGACAAAACGCTTTTTTACGGTGTCCGCAGCTCGGTTTACGAAAAGAAAAATATGCTTCCGAAGGCGATCGAAGATTTATCGATTGTTTTGAAAACCGAGGCTTCGCATTACGATTATGCGAAGCGCGGCGGTTTATATTTTAAGAACGACGATTTTGAAAACGCGCTCAAAGATTATACGGAAGCGATTCGTCTCAAACCCGATTATGAATATCACTACACGATGCGCGCCGAAGTTTACCGCAAGCTCGGCAAAATGAACGAAGCCGAAGCCGACGAGCTTAAGGCGAAAGAATTCGAAGATAAAATTGCTCTGCCGAAAGCCGAATCTTCGCCAAATAGAACCAATCCGTCCACGATTTCGGGCGGCGTCGTCAACGGCAAGGCAACGAATCTCGTCCAGCCGCCATATCCGGCGGCGGCGCGCGCGGTGCGGGCGAGCGGCGCGGTCAATGTGCAGGTGACGATCGACGAAAAAGGCAATGTCATTTCGGCAAGCGCCGTTTCGGGACATCCGCTGCTGCGGGCAGCGGCGGTTTCGGCGGCACGGCAATCGAAATTTTCGCCGACCGTTTTGAGCGGCACCGCCGTTAAAGTAACGGGCGTCGTTGTTTATAATTTCAAACCCGAATAAATAAAATCGGGATCGGTTTTTTTGTATTTTGTCGGGTTGCCATATAATTTCAAAAGCCCGCAACTCCGATGAAAATCCAACCGACCTTAATTTCACCATACGGCGGCGAACTCGTCGATCTACTCGTTCCGGCGGAAAACCGTGAAGAATTGATCGATTTCGCCAAACTTTTGCCGTCGATCCAATTAACGCCGCGCAATCTTTGCGATTTGGAGCTGCTCGCGACGGGCGCGTTTTCGCCTTTGCGAACTTTCCTCAACCATGCTGATTTTGAACGCGTGGCGGGCGAAATGCGTTTGTCGAACGGTCTGGTTTTCCCGATTCCCGTGACTTTGCCGGTCGAACATTTCGAAGGTTTACGGCTCGACGGCGAGATCGCCCTGCGCGACTCGAAAAACGATCTGCTGGCAATTTTGACGGTCGAGGAAATTTACGAATGGTCGCCCGCCAGTTTTGCCGGGCAAGTGCTCGGCACGCGCAATGTCCGGCATCCGCTCGTCGCCGAACTCCAGCATTGGGGGAAATTTAATGTTTCGGGGAACCTACGCGTCCTGAATCTGCCGAAATATTTCGATTTTCAGGATCTTCGGCTTTCGCCCGCGCAAACCCGGCAAAGACTTGCCGAATTTAACAACCAACGCGTCGTCGCCTTTCAGACGCGCAACCCGATTCACCGCGCTCACGAAGAAATGACCAAACGCGCCGCCGAAACTGCCCGCGCAACTTTGCTCATTCATCCGGTGGTCGGGATGACCAAACCGGGCGATGTCGATTATCTGACACGCGTTCGGACATACCGTGAACTTGTCAAAAATCACTACGATCCGAACAACACACTGCTCTCGCTCGTGCCGCTCGCGATGCGGATGGCGGGCGCCCGCGAGGCTTTATGGCACGCCATTATCCGGCGAAATTACGGCGCGAATTTTTTGATCGTCGGACGCGATCACGCGAGTCCCGGCGTTGATTCCGGCGGCGCAGCATTTTACGCTTCGAACGCCGCGCGTGAACTTGTCGAAAAATTCTCCGAAGAGATCGGCGTCGGCGTGATTTCCTTTGACGAGATGCTTTATTTGCCGGATGAAGATCGTTACGAGGAAAAAGCCAGGATCGGCAAGAACGCGAAAACCTTTTCTCTCTCGGGAACCCGCCTCCGAAAAGATTTTTTAGACCGTGGAAAACCTTTGCCCGGTTGGTTCACGCGCCGCGAAACCGCGAAAATTCTCGCGGAAAGCTACCCGCCGCGTGACCGGCAAGGCGTTTGTTTGTGGTTTACCGGTTTAAGCGGCGCCGGCAAATCAACGACCGCCGAGATCGTCACGAATCTTTTGATGGAGCGCGGTCGCCGCGTCACGCTGCTGGACGGCGATGTTGTCCGCACGCATTTGTCGAAAGGCTTGGGCTTTTCAAAAGAAGACCGCGACACGAACATCTTGCGGATCGGTTTTGTTGCCTCGGAAATCGTTCGTCACGGCGGCATTGCGGTTTGCGCAGCGGTCAGCCCGTACCGCGCGACGCGCAATGAAGTCCGCAATCTTTTCGGCAGCGAAAATTTTGTCGAGATTTTTGTCGATACGCCGCTCGAAGTTTGCGAAAAGCGCGACACGAAGGGAATGTATGCCAAAGCGCGGCGCGGCGCGATCAAACATTTCACGGGCATTGACGACCTTTATGAAAAACCCGAAACAGCCGAGATCACGATTGAAACAATAAATTTCGAAGCCGAAGAAAATGCCCGAAAGATTTTGGAATATTTGGTTTCGGAAGGCTTTATATTGAGCGTTGAAACGAAATAAAAAAAGCCATGTTCGGGAAAACTCTTCACTCGGAGACGAGGTTTTCAACCAGCACCAGATCGCTCAGACTGCGGCTTCGCGTGACGGCTA
>CADEFG010000498.1 GCA_902826505.1 uncultured Acidobacteriota bacterium | reverse complement strand
TAAAGCGTCAGGTGCGATGCCTGGATGCGGTGGACGCTCGCGGTCGGCACGGTCAGACAAAAATCGATCAAGCCCTGCCGCTTCATTTCCGCCATTTTGCCGCCGTCGCCGCCCGCCAATCCGATCGTTTTAATGCGCATTTTCCGCGCGGTTTCAAAAGCGTGGAGAAGATTCTCGGAATTTCCGCTCGTCGAAAGCGCGATCAGCGCGTCGCCTTCTTTGCCGAGTGCGATGATCTGCCGGACGAAAACGTCGGCGAAACCGACGTCGTTCGCGACCGCCGTGACCATCGCCATATCATTGTTCAGACAAATCGCCGGCAGCGCTTTGCGCCCGACCGTGATCGGGTGCATAAATTCGACGGCGATATGCTGCGCATCGGTCGCCGAACCGCCGTTGCCGCAAACGAGCAGTTTTTTCCCGCCGTGAAATGAGCGCGCCAAACCGAGCGCCGCCGCTAAAATCTCGCCCGCATTTTCTTCAAAAAACTTTTGCTTGACCGCGACGCTTTCGCGCACTTTTTCCATCAAAGAAAAACGCAGTTCTTCCGTCAATTCCTGCGGTTTTGTATTTTCCTCGTGCAGAAACGGGTAAAAAGACTGCGAAAAATCTTCGATCGCTTTGGTCATATTTTAGCTCTCAGCAATCAGCAGTCGGCAATCAGTGGAAATTTTTCTGTCCGCTGATTGCTGATTGCTGACCGCTTTTTTAATTTATCGAAGTTTGAAATTGTTCCAATTCTTCCTGAAACGCGCCGAGTTCCTGCAACGTGCGCAAGGTTTCGGCGGCTTCTTTCTCGTCAATCTTGCTCATCGCAAAACCGACGTGAACGAGCACCCAATCGCCGATCTTGATATCGTCGAGCATTCCGATATTGACGCCGCGCCGGACGCCGCCGACTTCGACCTTGGCAATAAAGTTTTCCGCATCAATGATTTCGACAATTTTGCCGGGTATCGCTAAACACATAAATTCTCCTTTCAGTACCGCCGCCGTCAGCGGACGGGTTTTAATCAGTACCGCCTGCGTGAGCGGGCGGGTTCAAGTCAGAACCACCTGCGGTAGCGGGCGGTTGAAGATTATCATATAAAACTTTCGCGGAAAGTTTTGCTGCCAAAATTAAACCCATCCGCTACCGCAGAACCTTCTGACAAAGCGCATTCGCAATTGCCGCCTGACCGAACGAAATTCCGCCGTCGTTGCACGGCACGCGGCGGTGCGTTAGAACTTCAAATTCGTCCGCTGCAAGCCGGCGGCAAACTCTTTCGAGCAAAAACATATTCTGAAAAACTCCGCCCGAGAGCGCGACTCTGGTTAAATTTCTTTCATCGCGCAATTGATTGGCAATTTTGGCGATCAATTCTGTCACCGCGAGATGAAACCGGGCTGAAACCTCAGACGCGGAAACTCCGTTCAATAAATCTTCAACCGCTTTTCTGATAATCGTTTCGCTTTTTATTATTCTACTCTCATCGATTGCAAACTCATAGCCATTTAACGCTTTATCGGCGGCGATCAGTTCCAGCTCGATCGCCGCCTGACCTTCGTAATTGACCGAATTTCGCAACCCCAAAAGCGCCGAAACGGCATCAAAAAGTCTGCCCATGCTCGAAGTTTCGGGCGAGTTTGTGCCGCTTCGGATCATACTTCGCAGAGTTTTCCATTCGCGCAAATTTAAATTTTGAACAAACGGCAGATCCAGATTTAAGAATTTGTCGCCGAACGTCTTTTGCAAATAAACCGCCGCCAGCCGCCACGGCTCGCGAATCGCTTTCGCGCCGCCGGGTAAAGGAATATATTCGAGATGCGCGACGCGTTCCGCCGCTTGAAAATCCGCGACAAAAAACTCGCCGCCCCAGATTTTTCCGTCCAGCCCGAAACCGGTGCCGTCCATCGCGACGCCGATCACTTCGCCTTCCGCCGAATTGTCAGCCAGACACGACGCGATATGCGCGTGATGATGCTGGATGCCGATCTTTTCCGCGTCGGTTGAGAGAGCGAATTTCGTCGAAAGATATTCGGGATGCAGATCGTAGGCGACGATTTCGGGCGCGAGATTGAAAAGCCGTTTGTAATGCTCGATGCCGCCGGTAAATGATTTCAAGGTTTCCAGATTTTCCAGATCGCCGATGTGATGCGAAAGAAAAACGTAGTTGTCACGCGTTAGACAAAACGTGTTTTTAAGTTCGGCGCCGCACGCGAGAATTTGATTTTTGAATTTGAACGAAGTTTTGACGGGCGCGGGCGCGTAGCCGCGCGAACGGCGCAGGACGATCAGGTCAGTACCGCCTGCGTGAGCGGGCGAGTACTTTGTTTTGTCAGTACCGCCTGCGTGAGCGGGCGGTTTATTGATAATTTTCCGCCCGCTCACACAGGCGGTACTGACCCGCACAACCGAATCGTCGGTGCGAATATGAATGCGGCGGTTATGGAGCAAATAATAATCGGCGATTTTATTTAATCGTTCGTGCGCTTCCGAATCTTGATAGCAGATCGGTTCGTCGGAAATATTTCCGCTTGTCATGACGAGCGGTTTTTCGCTCTTTTCCAAAAGCAAAAAATGAAGCGGCGCGTAAGGCAGCATAAAACCCAAAGTCTTCATTTTGGGCGCGACCGCCGCAGGAATTTCGGCGTTCGGTTTGCGGTCGAGCAAAACGATCGGGCGTTCTTTTGAAAGCAGCAATTCGCGTTCGGGTTTGGAAACAAAACAGTATTTTTCGATAACTTCGACGGAATTTGCCATCAGCGCAAACGGTTTGTCTTCACGATGCTTGCGGCTCCGCAGAGTTTGAACGGCTTTCGCGTTCAGCGCGTCGCAAACCAGATGAAAACCGCCGACGCCTTTGACCGCCAGAATTTTGCCGTCTTCCAGAAGTTGTTTTGCGTTGTCAATGTCATTACCTCCTGCGTGAGCGGGCGATTCAATGATGTCAGCACTGTTTGCGACAGCGGGCGGATTTTCGCATAACAATAAACCATCCGCGACCGCAGACGATACCGACAAAAAAACTTTCGGTCCGCAAACCGCGCAGCAGGTCGGTTCGGCGTGAAAACGCCGGTCGCGCGGATTTTCGTATTCGGCGCGGCAATCGGCACACATTTCAAATTCGCGCATCGTCGTTTTCGCGCGGTCATACGGCACGTTTTCGATGATCGTAAACCGCGGTCCGCAATTCGTGCAGTTGATAAACGGGTAACGAAAACGCCGGTTTAAGGGATCGAACAGTTCGCCGAGACAATCCGCGCAGGTTGCAATATCAGCGGAAATCGGCATAAACCGCGCGGCGTTCGCGTTTGATTCGACGATGCGAAAATCCGTAAAATCCGCGAGATTTTGATGATTTTTCGATTCGATCGATTCGATCTGCGAAAGCGGCGGCGCAGTTTGTTTGATCTCGGAAATAAACTTTTCGATGCGCTCATTTTCGCCTTCGACATCAATGAGAACGCCCGACCCGTTATTCAAAACCTGACCTTTGAGCGCGTTTTTTTGAGCCAATGCAAACACAAACGGGCGAAATCCGACACCTTGCACGATGCCTTTGATTTGTATTTGCGCGCGTGTTTTCATTTTGAAACTGTTTTATAAATATTTTGATAGATTATTTCATTTTTCAAAATGGATTTAACTTTCACTTTTATTTTGGCTTGATCCGGCGAATCATATTCTTTATCGAAAAATTCCCAGCCTTCTTTTTCCTTGCCCGCGTAGATATAACTCAAGGTAATTTCAAGCTTGCCGGACAAATAACCTGTTCCATTTTTTCGTAAATTTTTTATCGCGTCGCTCGTTCCTTTTAGTAAAAAATCCGAAAATTGACGATTCGCCGGAAGATATTTTTTGGAGGTTTCATCATATTTGAATACAGCGGTCGGCATCGGAACTTCCGCCATACTTTTTAAATTTTCAAGCAGATAAAATTTTGTCACCGGAAATAAAATTTCATAAACCCCGTCTTTATCAAGATCGATCACGCTGAATTCTTCGCGCCCGACACCGTAATCTTCGCTGTCGAAAATCACCCGCGCATCCGCAGATAAATCAACGATCCAATGTCTGCCGCCGCGCGGAATCGTTTGCGAAACGACGAGCTGTCGTTTTTCTTTGCCGAGAAACGGGAACATTCCGATGTCGGTGGCGTTTCCCGCGCCGAAATAAACACCGTCGAAGGTTTTTAATATCTTGTTCTTCTCTTTGAGAACGGCATACGAAACCTCGACCGGAACGGGTCCGGGTTTTATTCCGCCGGAATCTTCCAACTTGACTATTTTGTTGAGCCTGACGATCTCAAAACCATTAAAAGAAAGCGAATCTTCTTTAACGAAATAATCATCAAGTTGTTGCGGTTCGTCGAAAGTATTTTGAGTTTGAGCAAT
>CADEFG010000497.1 GCA_902826505.1 uncultured Acidobacteriota bacterium | reverse complement strand
CCGAAATCGTATATCCCGTAGGGATTTTAGAACGGCAGTTTGATTGGATGAAGGAAACCTCATCCAATCAAATCCTGCAAATTTGAAATCAAAATCAAAAGCTGGCGGTCGAAGAATTTCTTTGACCGCCAGCCTTTTTCTTTGCTAAATTTAAAGTTGGCGGTTTTTCGCCGAAAAAAATTTAACATCCCGTTAATTGCCTTTCATAGTTATTAACAATAAAATCTTTCTACTCCCAAATTTCCCGACAATTTTATGCTTGAAACCGTCAGAGAATTTGTTCCCTTAACCGCCAAAGAAACGCCAACGGAGATTATTCCGGCTTTGCAAAGCGAAGTAAATCCTTTTTTTAATCGTGAACTGAGTTGGCTCGAATTCAATCGCCGTGTGCTCGACGAAGCCTTGAACGAATCCAACCCGCTGCTTGAACGGCTCAAATTTCTGGCGATCTTCTCGACCAATCTCGACGAGTTTTTTATGATTCGCGTCTCGGGCTTGAAAGAACAAATCGCCGAAGGCGTCAGCAAACTTTCGCGTGACGGACTTTCGCCCGCCGAACAGCTGCGCGAGATCCGCGACCGCCTGCGTCCGATGCTCGCCGAGCAGATGACGTGTTTGCACGACGACATTCTGCCGAAACTGAACGAACAGGGCATCAAAATTTATCCATATCAGGATTTGAACAAATCGGAAAAAAAACGGCTCGACGAATATTTTCATAAAAATATTTTTCCCGTTCTGACGCCGCAAGCCGTCGATGTCAGTCATCCGTTCCCGTTTGTTTCAAATCTCAGCCTGAATCTCGGTTTGATCGTCGAACCGGACGAAAATTTCCCGCTCGACAAGCTCGGACATCTTTTCACAAACCGGCGTTTTGCGCGGATCAAGCTTCCGCCGAATGTTTCGCGGATCATTCCGATCGACGAAAGCGAATCGCGTTTTGCGCTGCTCGGCGAGCTCGTTTCCGCGAACGTCGAATCGCTTTTCCCGAATATGAAAACGGGTAAGCCGTGTCTGTTCCGTGTCACGCGTGATGCCGACATCGAAATTCGCGAGGACGAAGCGGGCGATATTCTGCGGACGATCGAGCTTGAGCTTCATCACCAAAAACGTTTTAGTTTTCCGGTGAGGATGGAGATTTCGGGTTCGATGCCCGACGAAATGGTCAATTATCTGGCGGGTTCGATCGGGCTCACCGAACACGATATTTTTCGCGTCGATGGATTTTTGAACATTCCCGATCTGATGCGTTTTTATGCGCTCGATCGCCCGGATTTAAAGGACAAACCGATTTCTTATTCGATTCCCGCGGCGATCCGCCGCAACGAAAATATCTTTGACACCTTAAAAGAGCACGACATTCTGCTTCATCATCCGTACACGGCTTACAGCACCGTCACGGATTTCATCAACGCCGCCGCCGAGGACGAACAGGTGCTTGCGATCAAGATCTGTCTGTACCGCGCCGGCAAAGATTCGCCCGTCATCAAATCGCTGGTCAAGGCAAGCCGCAACGGCAAACAGGTTGCCGCGCTCGTCGAACTCAAGGCGCGTTTCGATGAAGAAAACAATATCGAATGGGCGCGCCGGCTCGAAGCCGAAGGCGTTCACGTCGTTTACGGAATGCGCGGGATGAAAACGCATTCAAAAGTAACGCTCGTCGTGCGAAGCGAAGACGACGGTTTGCGCCGCTATGTGCATATCGCGACCGGCAATTACAATCCGACGACTTCGCGGATCTACACCGATCTCGGACTCTTGACGAGCGACGCGGAAATCGGCGCGGACGCGACCGATCTGTTTAATTTTCTGACTGGTTATTCCTATCAGGACGAGTTTCGCCAATTGATGGTCGCCCCCGTCAATCTGCGCGAAAAAATGCTCGAACTGATCGCCCGTGAAACCGAAAACAAACTCGGCGGTAAAGAATCGCGGATCATTGTCAAGATCAACAGTCTGACCGACGACAAGATCATCGCCGCGCTTTACCGCGCTTCGCAGGCAGGCGTGAGAATCGATCTGATCATTCGCGGAATCTGTACTTTGCGTCCCGGCATCGAAGGTCTTTCGGAAAATATCCGCGTCGTTTCGATCGTCGGACGTTTTCTGGAACACAGCCGCATTTTTTATTTTGCCGGCGGCGGCAGCGAAGAAATCTATATCGGCAGCGCCGATTGGATGCACCGCAATCTCGACCGGCGGGTCGAAGCGATCGTCCCGATCAAATCCCATTCGCACAAAACATATCTCAAAGAAGAAATCCTCGCCGCTTATTTGCAGGACAATGTAAATGCTTCCCTGCTCCAACCGGACGGAACTTACCGGAAAATCAACGCCCCGGAAGGCGAGATCGAATTCGATTCGCAAATGTATTTCGTCGGACGGGAAATTTAAGTCAGAACCCGTTTTTGTTAAACGTGATCGTCATTCCGCGTTGATTTCCGGCGTGTCAGTTGCGGCGCGTCAAAACCGTCAACACAATATCGGAACCCTCGCGGAAATCTTAAATAATTGACTTTCCGCGTCGTAAAGCATATTTTAAAAACATCAGGCAAATTTCTTAGACTTTCGCCGCTTCCAATTCGTCAAACAAATTGATAAATCTTTGTCCCTTAAGGAGTAAATATAGATGAAAATCTCTGCCCGTAAGTTGGTTTTTACGAAATTATCCGTTATTTTCGCGGCGGTCGCGTTTGTTTTCGGCGTTCAGATGTTTGCCGGCAAGTTTGAAAAGGTCAGCGCCTCGGCTGCCGGTCCGTCGGCTTCGCACACCAATGCGCCGGGCGAAGACAATTGCACGGCTTGTCACAGCGATTTTACCGTCAACAGCGGCACGGGAAGCGTTTCGATCTCGGCATTGCCCGCCAATTACAAGCCGAATCAGCAGGTTTCGATCACCGTCACGTCAACGCAAGCAGACGCGACGATCTACGGTTTTCAGATGACCGCGATCGATTCGCTCGGGCGAAAAGTCGGCACCTATACTTTGCCGACGCAAAGTCCGGCAAGGATCCAATTGATGGACGGCATTGTCGGCGGCAATCAGCGGCAGTATGTCGAACACACGGTTGACGGAATCATCCCGAGCCAGTTCGGCTCGAATTCGTGGACTTTTATGTGGACGGCACCGAATCGCCGCGTCGGCAAAGTGAGTTTCTATGTCGCGGGAAATTCGTCCAACAGCGACGGGCAAACTTCCGGCGATTATATCTATACCACAACCAAAGCGACGCTTTCGGGAAGCGCAACTTCAAATTTCGACGCGGACGGAAAAAGTGACTTTGCCGTCTGGCGACCATCGACCGGCGTCTGGTATGCGCTCAACAGCACCGACGGCGGTTTTCAGGCGCTCGCTTTCGGTTCGACCGGCGATAAGATCGTGCCGGGCGATTATGACGGCGACGGGAAAACCGATTTTGCCGTCTTCCGACCTTCGACCGGCGTTTGGTACGTTCAGAAAAGCACCGGCGGAGTTTTGATCACGCAATTCGGCACGGCGGGCGACGTTCCCGTTTCGGGCGATTACGACGGCGATCTGAAGAGCGACATCGCCGTTTTTCGTCCTTCGACCGGCGTTTGGTATATTGCGCGAAGCTCCGATTCAACCTATGACATTCGCCAGTTCGGTCTCGGCACCGACAAAATCGCGCAGGGCGATTACGACGCCGACGGCAAAACCGACATCGCCGTTTATCGTCCTTCGAGCGGCGATTGGTATGTCTGGAAAAGCACCGACAACCAGTTTATCATCTTCCATTTCGGCATCAGCGAAGACAAACCCGCGCAGGGCGATTACGACGGCGACGGGAAAACCGATTTTGCCGTTTTTCGTCCTTCGACCGGCATCTGGTATGTTCAGAATTCAACCGCCGGTTTTGGTTCGATCCAATTCGGACAAACCGGCGATGCGCCGGTGCCTTCGGATTATGACGGCGACGGCAAAACCGATTTCGCAATTTACCGCAGCGGCGCCTGGTATGCCTTCCGCAGCACTGATTTCGGCGTCTCGATCGTTTCGTTCGGTTTGCCCGCCGATGTGCCCGTCCCGAGCGGCTATCTAGCGCAATAATTTTCCTTGCCAAAAAGAAGCAAAAAGCCCGGTTTTATCGAAAACCGGGCATTTTTTTGTTCGTGGCGACGATTGGATTTCGAATCAAAAACTTGGGCTTTACCAAATAAGCCGGAGCGCCGCAGGCATCAATCGTGAATCGGAAATCGTCAATCGTCAATCGAATAAAATCTGAAAGCCTTAACCAAACCGAATATTTTTCTTCACGATTTCCGGTTCACGATTGACGATTCCCGCGCTTGGCTCTGTTTTGGGCAAAGCTAAAAGTCCGACCGTTTCAGGGCGTCGGCGATGGCGTCGGTGTCGGCGTCGGCGTTGGGGT
>CADEFG010000496.1 GCA_902826505.1 uncultured Acidobacteriota bacterium | reverse complement strand
AAGTTTGACTGTCGTTTTTCGCACATCGGAAGATATTTTGACGATCACCAAGGTTTTTGTCGCGGTTTCGTTGAAGACCGCAAAATCAGCCGGGTTGTAATCGGCAAAGATCTCGTGCGGATCGACGACGATAAAACGGGTTTGTTCGTCGTCCATCGAAGCGAGCCAGCAAAAAGGCTCGAATTCATCCAACGGGATCAAGACGGCGCGGCGCATTTCGGGCAGCCCGACGAGACCTTCGGTGAAATTTATTATTTCGTCGTCGCGGTAACAAAATTTTTGTCCTTTAATGTTTATTGAAGGCATAAGTTTGAATTATCCGAGGAAATCGAAAAGCGACCGGCGACCTTGCGCGGCAACCTGCAAAGTGGCTTCGAGTGCGCGCTGCGTGTCGGCAAGCTGAATGGCAGTTTCGGCAAAATCGTCGCCTTCGATGGAGTTTGCCCGTTCGTCGAGCGACAGAAAATTATTCGACAGATTTTCCTGGGCAATATCGGTCGCGTTCATATTCGCGCCGATGGTGGCGTGAGCGACATTGACCAGGTCGGAATAAATTCCGAGCCGCGCCATCGTTGTTTCAAGCGTTGTGCGGTCGGCGGTCGGGTTTCCGGTTCCGCGCAAAGCGGCGACGGCATTGGTCAGATCGGTAAAAATATTCGAAGTCGCGTCCGCGAAAACCGTTTCGGCGGTCACGCCGACCGGCAGCGCGTTTGTTCCGGGCTCGATCTGAATATATTGCGGCGCGGCGGGCGTGCCGGCGGGCGCGGCGGTCGTCGGGTCAAACGGCGGCGCGTTTTGACGCGTGCCGCCGAACAGGTAATCGTCGCCGTATTTCGAATTGGCGACGTTCAAAATTCTGCCGCGCAAAGATTCGATCTCGGTCGCGAGCGCATTTTTCGCGGTTTGCGAAGCCGTGTCGCTCATTCCCTGACCGACCAGCGTGCGGACGCGTTGGAGGAGATTTTCATAACCGCTCAGAGAATCGTCCGCCGCCGTCAGTTTTTGGTTGGCGGTTTGGGCAGTTCGCTGGAATTGTTTGATTTCACTTTGCGAAGTCCGCAGTTTGATAACCGCTTCCGCGCCGTTCGGATCATCCGACGGGCGATTGATGCGTTTACCGCTCGCGAGTCGTTCCTGCAAAACGCTCAAACGGCTGCGCTGGGCGTTGACCCGCGCGGTAAAATTTGAAGCGGTTGAATTGTCAGATATTCGATAATTCATGGTAGATCACCTTTGTAAAAATTTTATTGACCGAGCGAAAGAATCGTCTGCGTCATTTCGTCGGCGACTTTGATAAAGCGGGCGGCGGCTTCGAACGCTTTTTGATACTGCAAAAGATTGATCGCTTCTTCATCGAGCGAAACGCCCGAAACCGCGTCGCGCTGGGCGGTTGCCTGGGCGATGATCGCGGCTTGCGTCTCCAGATCGCTTTCGGCGGAATTGAGATGTTCGCCCGCTTCGGAAAGCATCGAACCGAAGATCGAGCTGAACGAACCGGTGCGCGAACCGGCGGTCGAATTCGGGTCGGTCAAAAGATTGGCGATCTCGCCGGCGATCGTCCCGTTCTGCCCGGGCTGGGTCGCTGCCGAAGCGACAACCAGCCGCGGGTTGGCGGTAATTGCCGGATTGACCGAAATATTGGCGGCGTTGACGGGCGGCGTAGTGTTAAAAAAGTTGGTTCCGGTATTGCCGTCGAGATCGGTGCCCGATGTGTGCAGTGTATTGACGCGCTGAACGACCGAAGCCGCCAGACTATCGAGTGAATCGATCTGCGAAGTCGTCTCGGTGATCGCGTCCTGAAGCCCGCGAATTCTGCCTTCGTCGAAAGTTGCGGGTTGCCCGTCGAGCGTGATCGTTGCCAATCCGAGCGGCGGCGCGTTTCCGGCTTGGAGCGTAAAAGCGTGGTCGCCACTGACGAGGGCGCGACCTTCGCCGATCGTGATATTGATCGTTCCGTCGCTGTTTTCGGTTTGATGGACGCCCGCGAATTCGGAGATCTGGTTGATCAGCTCGCTGCGTTGATCGCGCAACGCCGACGAATCGCCGCCGACGCTGTCGGCGTTGCGAATTTCGTTGTTGAGGTTCGCGATATGTTCGGATAAAGTATTGACCTGCCCGACCGTCGAACGAAGTGCGGAATCGGCATCGGTGCGCGCCGCATCAAGCTTGGTGCGCGTCGATTGAAAAGCGCTTGCCAGTCCGGCGCCTTTTTGTGCGACGATCGCGCGGAGGGAAGTTGAATTCGGGTTGGCGTCAAGATCGCGAAACGAGCCGAAAAATGCGCCGAGCGCATTTTGCAAACCGCCGTTTTCGCTGCCTTGGAGAGCGGTTTCGACCGGGGCGAGCGAATCGCGAAAAGCGGTCAATCGTCCGGCGATACCGGTTTCGGTCTGGATTCTTGATTGGATCAGATTGTCGCGGAACGATTGGACGCCCTGCACGGTAACGCCCGTGCCGACGCGGTAACCGCCGATGTGGGCGGTCGTCGATTCCGCCATTTGAACGCGGCGGCGCGAATACCCGGGCGTGTTGATATTGGCAATGTTTTGCCCGGTAATGTTGATCCCGAATTGGTTGGCGTTAAGTGCGCGGCGACCGATCTCAAAGGCTGAAAAATTTATACTCATCGAACTCCTCCCGTCGAAGATTTCAAAACCGGCGCGCGGTAGGTGGTCGGCGGCACGCCGCAAACTTGGATGCAGGCGGTCGCGAACGACGAACCGCTGTGCGCGAGATTTTCCGTGCGTTTGCTGGTTTTCTGGTAATTGCGGGCGGCTTCGAGCAAAACATTTGCCGCCGCTTCAAATTTTTCGCGGATTTCGGTGCCGATCTTCGATTGGTAATTTTCCTGCCGGTTGATCTCGGAAAAGCTCGATAAAGCGGTGGTGATCTCCAGCAGGCGCGAGCGCATTCGCATCAATTCCGTTTCTCCGGCACGCGAAAGCGATTCGATATTGTTCGGTTCGCTGCGGATGAGCGCCGAGATCAATTGTTTGGTGAGCGAGTCGAGGCTCGTAAAAGCCGTTGCCTGTTCGGTCATCAAATTCGCGATTTTTTTGATTAAATCTTCTTGCATAGCAAAATTCTCTCTACTGCATCAAAAGTTGAAAGCGAAACCGAACGAAATTCAGGGTTTTTCGGTTAAATGTTTTCGTCTTTCAAAATGGCGTCGGCGATCTCCGTGCTCGACGGCTGATAGGTTCCCGCCGAGATCTGTTCGCGTAAACGGCTGATCTTTTCTTCTCGCAGATCGGGCATATCCTTGACCTGCTCGACATATTTGCCGACTTCGGTTGCGCGGTCGGAAAATTCAAGTTTGTCTTCCGTTTTTAAGTTGTTAACGATGATCGGCTTTGTTGTTTCGCCGCTCGATTTTTTAACATCGTCCTGCCCGGTTGCGCGTATCGGACTAAAGCCGCTCACTTTGTCTATGTTTATCTTATTTGGCATTTCAATAACTCCTTAAAAGTCTTCTCCAAATTACCTTTCGGCATTTTTTGATAAAACATTAGACAAAAATTTGGACGGATTAACAAGCTGACCGTTCCGGCGAACCTCAAAATGAAGATGCGGTCCGGTCGATTTTCCGGTCGAACCGGACAGCGAAATCTGTTCGCCGCCCGAAACTTTCTGCCCTTCGGTGACGAGCAAACTCTGGTTATGACCGTAAAGCGTTTCGCTGCCGTCGGCGTGTTCGAGAACGACGACATTCCCGTAACCGCCTTTCCAGCCGGCGAATTTGACGATGCCGTCAGCCGCCGCGACGACCTTTGTCCCGACCGGCACGGCAATGTCGATTCCGCCGTGAAATTTCATTTTTTTATCGACCGGGTGAAAACGTGTTCCGAAGCTCGAAGAAATTCTGCCGCTGACCGGCATTTGAAAAGTCAGTTCGGATGAAAGATTGGTGGTTGCGATTTTTGTCGTCGGCGAAACGGTTGAAACCAGCGTGACGGGCGAATTCGCGACGATCCGCGGACGGGTCGAATTCTGGATTTTTCCGTCGAGCATCAAATTTTTCAGCGAATCGTCGATGCCTTCGGTTTTGATCTCGTCTTCAAACGTCGAGATTATTTCGACTTCCGCCGAATTTATTGAATTATTTTTGAGCGGTTCGGGTTTTGCCGATTTGTTGATCAGCGATGAAACAGCGGTTGGTGAAGTTTTTGCCGCCGAAATATTTTGTTTGATCTCTTTAACCGCCGTGATCGCGTTTGCCAAACCTTTGAATTTGCCGCCGACGGGTTTGGTTTCGATAACCCCGAATTTCTGCATGATCAGATCCGCCAGACCGACGCCGCCCGATTGCGACATCGTCGTCGCGAGCTGTTCGGAAAACATCTTTTTCGCCAGATCGGTTCCGCCGTCGCCGCCGTAAAGCGAATCTTCATCT
>CADEFG010000495.1 GCA_902826505.1 uncultured Acidobacteriota bacterium | reverse complement strand
TATTCGATTTCCGATTGACGATTTCCGATGCCCGATTACCGAACGCACTGCTCCGACTTTTTGTGCCAAGCCAACTTTTAGTGTGAAGTATGATTATTGACGCACATTGTCATGCCGGAAAAGGCGACGGTCTGACCGGACCGTGGGACACTTTCGCGCCGCTCGAAAAATATCTTGCGCGGGCAAACCGCGCGGGCATCGGACAAACTGTACTGTTTGCCGCCTTTCACACCGATTACGCGCGGGCAAACCGCGAAGTCGCGCGGATCGTCGCGGCAAACCCGGATCGTTTTTTCGGATTCGCCTTTGTCCACGGCGAACGCGACCGCGGGCGCGTCCTGACGATGATCCGCGAGGCAGTCACGCAATTCGGCTTTTGCGGAATCAAAGTTCACCGCCACGACGCACGGATCACGCGCGAAATTTGCGAGGCGGCGCGCGCTTTCTCGCTGCCCGTGCTCTACGACGCGGCGGGCGAGGTGGCGATCTGCGAACTGCTCGCCGAAGAATACCCGGACGTAAATTTCATCATTCCGCATCTGGGAAGTTTTGCCGACGATTGGGCGGCGCAGCTGGCTTTGATCGACCATCTGACGCGCCACGCGAACATTTTTACCGACACGTCCGGCGTCCGCCGTTTCGATCTGCTCGAGCAGGCAGTCCGGCGCGCCGGCGCTCGCAAAATTCTCTTCGGTTCGGACGGACCGTGGCTGCATCCGTTGGTCGAACTGGCAAAAATTCACGCGCTCGATTTGTCCGCCGCAGACCGCAAACTGGTATTAGCCGATAATTTTTTGAGATTGATCCGCGCCGCCGGTTCAGGAAATTCACCTTTTGCTTTCCGGACGGAAAATTTCATGACGGCGGCGGTTTCAAACCCGTGACGACGGATTTTGTTTTTTAATGCCCCGCAAAATCGGCTTTGAAACCATTGATCAGTTTGTCCTTGTGTTCTTTGACGTGCATCTGCAGGGTCCGCTTATCGATTCCGAGTCTTTCCGCGGCGTTCGCAACCTTGCCGTTCGCCTGCAAGATCGCGACCATTTCCGCCATTTCTTCGGTCGCTCTCGTGATGTCCTTTAGTTTGACGCCCATCAAAATTGCGCGGCAGATGTTCTGTTCAAAACTGCCGTCACGCCACTCCGTCGTTTCCAGATCGTTTTTCGGTCGCTCGCTCTCGGGAATACTGCCCGAGGTGATCGGTCCGTCACCGAGATGTTGATACGCGATGCGCTTGATCAATTGATAAAGCTCGCGGATATTGCCCGGATAATCGCGCCGGATCAAATATTCGCTGACCGCATCGGCGAGTTCGGGCGGTTCTTTTTTATCGTAAATCTTTGCTAAAAAATGACGCGCGAGCCGCGGAATGTCCTCGACGCGATCGCGCAGCGGCGGCAGCTGACACGTCCAGGTTGCCAGCCGGTGATAAAAATCGCGCCGAAAATTTCCCTGTTTTTCCTGTTCGAGCAAATTCCGGTTGGTCGCGCAGATCAGCCGGAAATCGGTGTTTTGCCACGAATTTCCGCCGACCCGCTTATATTTCCCTTCCTGCACGACGCGCAGCAATTCGGCTTGCAGCAGCAGCGGCAATTCGCCGACCTCGTCTAAAAAAAGCGTTCCCTTATGCGCCAGCGAAAACGCGCCTTCACGTCCGGCAATCGCGCCGGTGAACGCGCCGCGCTCGTGTCCGAAAAACTCGCTGCCGGACAATTCGGGAACGATCGTCGTGCAGTCCAAAACCACCAAACTATTTTTGCCGCGTGTTTGATCGAGCGTGTGAATGAGCCGCGCCATCAGTTCTTTACCCGTGCCGCTTTCTCCCGTAATTAAAATCGAAGCGTCCGTAAACCGCGCGATATGAACGATTTGCCGGAGAGTTTTGATCCACGCCGGACTTTTGCCGATGAGGTTTTGCGCCACCAGCGGAGATTCGATGATCGCGTCGATTTTTTCCCAGTGTCTTAGACGCGCCGCGATCTCTTCGCCGAAATCCGACGAATGACCAAGCGCGAACGCATCCTCTGCCCCGCATTCAAGGAGACGCCAGATTTCCTGGCTCGAAAGATCTGCTTCGACCGCTACGCACAAAACCCGGCAGAGCCGTTGCTGGCTGATTTCCTTCAAAAAATCATAGAGTTGAGAATCTACCCGTTTAAAAAAAACAATTCCCGGCTGGCTCGCGTCGCGGCGATAAAACAGGTCGCAATCATACTGAAGGCTTTTGACACCGGCGTTTGTCAGCAGTTTGATGATCGGCGCTTTTTGATGATCGGCGACCGGTTCGATAAAATAATGCCATAATTCTTTAGAAGCCATCTTTCACCTCAAGGAATCAATAAAATATCGGGCAGTGCTTGATGATTTCAACCCTGAGGATCGTCTGTCCTTTCCTTAAATGCGTTCCTTAACTTACCTAATTCCCGCCATTAACGTTTTAAGCGTGACGATTTTCGGAACTTCTCGCGATCTGTTTTGACGGCGAAATCCGATAAAAAATTCCGGAACTTTTTCCTTTAAACGCTTTGTAAATCTGCGGCGCCTTGTTTTTTTAAAAACACAATCCGTTATGAAAACCGCTCAAAACTTCCGAAAAACCGGGACTTGTATTTTTGCTCTCTTTTCTAACGCACCAATCGAACGCAAACTCTATCAAAGAAAAATAAAATCTTTAACTAAGTTTTTTTCCGGCGCAAATATTTGCGGAAAACTTTCCGAGCATTTAATCTATCTGCATGAAAACCAAATCTTTTCTTCTGACCTTGTTCTTTCTTTTATTTTTTCCGACGATTTTCCAGCGCGCCATTCAGGCACAGATCGATGTGCCGTTTTTTACGACCGATTTTCCGCCCGCCGAATTTGCCGACCGCCGCGCCAAAATATACGACGTGCTCGGCGAAAATTCGCTCGCTTTACTGCAGGGCGCGCCGAGTCCCGCCGGTTATGTGCGCTTTCGTCAAAACAACGAGTTTTATTACGTGTCCGGGATCGAATCGCCGCACGCCTATCTCTTGCTGGACGGGCGTTTGCGCCGCGCCTATCTTTATCTTCCGCATCGCAACGAAACGCGCGAGCGCGGCGAGGGAAAAATGCTTTCGGCGGAAGACGGCGAGCTCGTCAAACAGCTTTCGGGGATTGATCTGGTGTTCGGCGCGGAAATGCTCGGCGAACATCTTGCGGCATTTGCGCGAAGCGATCGGGACATAAAGATCTTCACGCCGTTCAGCCCGCCGGAAGGAATGGCGACGAGCCGCGACAGCGTCGCCCGGATGAATGCCGACAGCTTCTCCGACCCGTGGGACGGAAAACTGTCGCGCGAAGGACATTTTATGAATCTCTTAAAAACGCGTTTTCCGCAGTTTGAGATCAAGGATCTGACGCCGGTGCTCGACCGTCTGCGGCTCATCAAAAGCCCGCGCGAGATTGCGCTGATCAAAAAAGCGACGCGGCTTTCGGGACTCGCGCTGATCGAAGCGATGCGCTCAACGACGCCGGGAATTCAGGAATCCGAACTGGATGCGGTCGCCAAATATATTTATTTTCGCAACGGCGCGCAGGGCGACGCTTATTATTCGCTCATCGCGAGCAGCGGCAATGCGTGGTTTCCGCATTACAATGCGGGCAAACGCGTGATGCGCGACGGCGATTTTCTGCTGATGGATTACGCGCCGGACGTCGGCTATTATATGAGCGATGTGACGCGGATGTTTCCCGTGAGCGGCAAGTTTAGCGCCTGGCAGCGCGAGCTTTACGGCTTTTATCTCGATTGTTATAAAGCGATCCTGAAAAATATCAAACCCGGTTTGACGCCGCAGCAGATCAAACAAGCGGCGGTCACGGAAATGAACCAGGCGCTTGCCAAAGCGCGTTTTTCAAAACCGGTCTATGAAAAAGCGGCGCGCGGCTTTGTCGAAAGCTACGCCAATTCGGCGAAAAACGCGCGTACCTCGCTCGGACATTGGATCGGCATGGCAACGCACGATGTCGGCGGCTACGACGGCAGCCCGCTGCGCGAAGGCATGGTTTTTTCGATCGAACCGGCGCTCCGCGTCGAGGAAGAAAAAATCTATATCCGGCTTGAAGACGTGATCATCATCACCGCGACCGGCGCCGAGATTTTAACGACCTTTGTTCCGATGGAAATTGATGAAATCGAAAAGCTGATGAACGAAGAAGGCATGCTTCAGCGCTATCCGAAAGATAAGTGAGTAATCGAACAAATTTGAAAAAAGTAAAAAAACGCTGAAATAGTCGGCGCGGGAATCGGAAATCGGAAATCGTATAAAACCTAAAATCTTTAAGTCAACAGGTCATTTTCCTTGACGATTTCCGGTTCCCGATTGACGATTGACGATTCCCGATTCCCGCGCTTTCTGACGTTTTTGGGCAAAGCTG
>CADEFG010000494.1 GCA_902826505.1 uncultured Acidobacteriota bacterium | reverse complement strand
TTCGCGCAGGAAATTGTTTGCTGAAGCGAATTTTCGAGAAGAAATTATTAAACCTCAAATAAATCGGGAGTTTGAAAATCGGCGTGATGAGGCACGACGTTTGCGATTAATTTGTTTGAAGCAGTCTGCTTCAAAATTTATTCAAAAGGAGGTCAAAAATGAATAAAGCAGAAAATATTCCGAATCAGGAAACGGCGCTGACCAAAACGGAAGCCACGACAAACGAAAATGCGTTCCCGATGCTGGTCGAAGCGGAAAAAATGTTTGAACGCTTTGCCGAATTAACCAAAGAAACGACGCACAAAGCGTATGAATTTTTCGTCAAACGCGGCGGCGATTTCGGCAAGGAAATTGAAGATTGGTTCAAGGCGGAAGCCGAAATTTTGCGTCCCGTGACGGTCGAAATTACCGAAACGGATAAACAAATCAATGTCAGCGCAATGGTTCCGGGCTTTAAGCCGGAAGAAATCGAAATCAGCGTGGACGGCAATGTTTTAATCTTGAGCGGCACGACCGCCACGGAAAACAAACGTGACGACGAAAACACGTTTTACAGCGAATGGCGCAGTAATCGTTTCTTCCGTCATTTGACACTTCCCGCCGAAGTTAACGCGGAAAAAGTCAAAGCAAACTTAAAGAACGGCGTTTTGCACTTAAAACTGCCGAAAACCGCTCCGCACGAAGCGAAACAAATCGCGGTTTCAGCCGGATAAAATTGATTGGAAACTAATTTGGTAACAGAAAAGAAATTCAGGATTTCCGCAATACCGGAATCCTGAATTTCCGGTTTCAGGCGAAAAAATGTTGCAGACAAAAATTGCCGGAAATTGTCGAGAAACAATTGACGCGCCCGCCAAACGCGATAAAATTGCAGGTAAAATTTTGACAAACAAAATCAAAAAAGAAGCGATTTTCATCGTCCGCGGCGTGTCGAAAGTTTATCAAATGGGCGAGGTCGAAGTTCACGCTTTGCGCTCGGTTGATCTGGATTTATACGAAGGCGAACTGGCGGTTCTGCTCGGCGCGTCGGGTTCGGGAAAATCAACTTTGCTCAATATTATCGGCGGTTTGGATGTGCCGACTTCGGGCGAAGTGATATTCCGCGACCATAATCTGACGAAAGCCAACGACGCGCAACTGACCGAATACCGGCGCGACCACGTCGGGTTTGTGTTCCAGTTTTACAATCTGATTCCGAGTTTGACCGCGCTCGAAAATGTGCAGTTGATCACGGAAATCGCCGCTCGTCCGATGAAAGCCGAAGACGCGCTTGAAATGGTCGGTTTGAAGGACAGACTGCATCATTTTCCCGCGCAGCTTTCGGGCGGCGAACAACAGCGCGTCGCGATTGCGCGGGCGGTTGCCAAACAACCCGACGTTTTATTATGCGACGAACCGACCGGTGCGCTCGATTATAAAACCGGAAAAATCGTGCTCGAAGTCATCGAACGCGTCAACCGCGAACTCGGCACGACGACCGCCGTCATCACGCACAACGCGCCGATCGCGCAGATGGCTGACCGCGTGATCCACATCGGCAGCGGCAAAATCGTTTCGATTGAAAGCAACACGAAAAAAGCGAGTCCGGCGGATTTGGTCTGGTAGAAATGAAGGCTCTGAACAAAAAACTTTTCCGTGATTTTTGGCACTTACGCGGGCAGATTGTGGCAACCGCGCTCGTCGTCGCGTGCGGCATCGCGTCGTTCGTTTCGATGCGCAGCACTTACGATTCCCTACTTAAAACACAGCAAAATTATTATTCCGCGTATCGTTTCGCGGACGTTTTCGCACATCTCAAACGCGCGCCCGAAAGTCTGAAGCCGGAAATCGAAAAAATCCCCGGCGTGGCGGCGGTCAATACGCGCGTCGTTTCGGAAGTCACGCTGAATCTGCCGAAGATGAGCGAACCGGCACAGGGAAAAATCGTTTCGATTCCCGCACGCCAAAGCTCGACGCTCAACGATCTGCATTTTTTGCGCGGACGTTATATCCGCGCCGACCGCAGCGAAGAAGTGATTATCAGCGGCGCGTTTGCCGATGCGAACGGTTTTCAGCCGGGCAATTCGATCGAAGCAATTATCAACGGACGCTGGCGTAGGCTGACGATTGTCGGTGTCGCGCTTTCGCCCGAATACATTTACGAAATCCGCGCCGGAGATATTTTTCCCGACAACAAGCGTTTCGGAATTTTATGGATGAACGAAGCGTCGGTCGCGGCGGCGTTTCAGATGGAAGGCGCGTTTAACGATCTGAGCCTGACGCTCGCGCCCGGCGCAAGCGAAAGCGCGGTCATTGAAAATCTCGACCGTCTTTTGAAAAATTACGGCGGCACGGGCAGTTACGGACGCGCCGACCAGCAATCGCACCGTTTTATCTCGAATGAATTCTCGCAATTGGAAGTTCAGGGAACTTTCCTGCCCGCCATTTTTCTCGCCGTGACGGCTTTTCTGCTGCATCTCGTTTTGTCGCGGCTGGTCAGCACGCAGCGCGAACAAATCGGGCTTCTGAAAGCGTTCGGCTACACGAATCTCGACATCGGGCTGCATTTTCTGCAGCTTGCCTTTGCCGCCGTTTCGGGAGGCGCTTGTTTGGGCGTTCTTCTGGGAATGTATCTGGGCGCGGCAATGACCGATCTTTACGGCGATTATTTTCATTTTCCGGTTTTGCAGTATGAAGCGGGTGGGGTCGTGATCCTGCTTTCGTTCGTGATAAGTTTCGGCGCCGCGGCGCTCGGCGCGGTTTCTGCCGTTTTGAAAGCCGTCGGCTTGCCGCCCGCCGAAGCGATGCGTCCCGAACCGCCGGCGCGTTTTACTGCCGGATTTTTGGAAAAAGCGGGTTTGCAGAAATATCTTTCGGCAAATCATCGAATAATATTAAGAAATCTTTCGCGCCAGCCGATCAAAGCGTCGCTTTCAGTTTTCGGGATTTCGCTTGCCGCCGCGCTTCTTTTCACGGGATTTTACTTTTTCGACGCGATTAATAAAATCGTCGAAATCCAGTTCGAGCAGGTGATTCGCGACGATGTCAACGTCGTTTTTTATCAGCCGCGCCCGGGCAGAACTCGTTACGATCTGGCAAATCTGCCGGGTGTCGTGAGCGTGGAAGTTTTTCGTTCCGTTCCCGCTCGACTGCGTTTCGGTCACCGCACGCGGCGCGTCGGGCTGATCGGCGCGGAAAGTCAAAGCGATTTGCGCCGCATTATTGATAAAAACGGGAAGGTTTTCAATCTTCCGCCCGAAGGCGTTGTTTTGTCAAAATCGCTCGCCGACGTTTTGGAAATCGAAAAAGGCGATAAATTGACGGTCGAAGTTCTGGAAGGTTCGCGTCCCGTTCGTGAAATCGAAGTGACCGCGACGATTGACGAATTGATGGGAATGAACGCATATCTCGACATTCACGCGCTGAATCGTCTGATGAACGAAGACGACGTGATTTCGGGCGCGTATCTTTCGGTGGATGCGCTCAAACGGGACAGTTTATACTCGCGTCTGAAACAAATGCCGTCGGTGGCAGGTGTCGGGCTTCCCGCCCTGACGCTCGAAGGATTCAATAAAACTTTCGGGCAAACCATCGGAACATTTACGGTCGTGCTGGTTTCATTTGCGGCGGTGATTATCTTCGGCGTGGTTTACAACGGCGCGCGGATCTCGCTTTCGGAGCGCGGGCGCGAGCTTGCGAGCCTGCGCGTTTTGGGTTTTACGCAGTACGAAATCGCCGTCATTTTGCTCGGCGAACAAGCCGTTTTGACGCTTCTGGCAATTCCGTTCGGCTATTTTTTCGGCTTTGTCATCTGTCTTTTATCGAATAATCTGGTTGATACGGAAATTCTGCGGCTGCCGGTTGTTTTCACGCAGCGAACTTTTATCGTCACTTTTATCATCACCGTTCTGGCGGCGATAGTTTCGGGTTTGATGGTCGTTTGGCGGCTCAGAAATCTTGATTTAATCGAGGTTTTGAAAACGCGGGAGTAATACAAAAAATGACTTTTACCAAAAATCGTCTTTACATCGGAATTGCCATCGTCATTGTCGTTTTGATACTGCTCTGGCTGATATTTCGCGATTCTGCCGTCGCCGTCGAAACGGCGAAAGCAACCCGTGGACAGATGCTCGTGACGGTTGACGGCGAAGGCAAGACGCGCTTTCGTGATAAAGTTACCGTCAACGCGCCGGTCGCGGGCAAAATATCGCGCATCAAGATCAACGAAGGCGATTTTATTCCGAAGGATTACGTGATTGCCGATATTGACCCGAACCCGCCGCTGACGCGCCCGCCGAGCGAAACCGAAAATCGTCTGAACCCGTACGCGCAGAAAGTTTACGTGCCGATCAGCGGACGCGTTCTGCGGATTTTCGAGAAATCCGAGCGAATTGTGCCAGCCGGAACGCCGCTCGTCGAAAG
>CADEFG010000493.1 GCA_902826505.1 uncultured Acidobacteriota bacterium | reverse complement strand
GATCTCTGCCGAACACCAGACGCGCGAACAGACCGGTTTTACAAAAACGGGCGAAAAGACAAGGGCAAACCAACCAAAGCGCCAGTGGCTTTTGCCTTTAACGATCATTCTTTCCGCCGCGATCCTGGCGTTTGGCGGTTTGTATCATCTGCCCAAATTATTGGGAACCAGCGCGCCCGTTTTTCAATCGATTCAAGCCTCGCGCCTGACCGACAACGGCACGGCAAACTTTGCCGAGATCTCGCCCGACGGCAAGATCGTCGTCTATATCAATCGTCAGGAAGGTAAAGAAAGTCTGGTCGTCAGACAGGTCGTGACGGGCAATATCATTCCGCTCGTCCAGCCGACGATGATGAATTTTTACCAACCGGCATTCACGCCCGACGGTGATTTTATTTACTACGTGATGATTGATAAAGGCGTCGGAACGCTTTTTCAGATCCCGGCGCTCGGCGGTGAAAGCAAAAAAATCATCGTCGATGTCGATTCGAAAGTTGCGTTTTCGCCAGACGGCAAGCGCCTTGCGTTTATCCGTCACAACCCGAACGAGGGCGGCGACACGATTGTCATCGCGGGCAGCGACGGCACAAATCCGCAAGCTTTTTTACAAACCAAGGAAATCAATTACGACCAATTTATCGGCGTCGATTGGTCGCCCGAAAACGATAAGATTTTGGTCGGCGTGTTCAAAAACAAAGGCGAGCCGAATCAGAAGTTGCAGCTCGCGACGATCGGCTTGAATGATAAAAAACTCGAATTCGTCGGTGATAAAGGCTGGCTCAATGTCAGAAATTTCGAGTGGCTGCGAAACGGCGCGGGAATCGTCATCGTCGGCAAGGCAAATCCGGGCGAAAACGCACAGGTTTGGTTTCTTTCCTATCCGCGCGGCGAAACGCGGCAAATCACGACCGACACGAGCGATTACGGTTCGGTCAGCGTTTCGGCTGATGGAAGTTCGATGGTCGCGACGCGGATCGACGCGATTTCGAGTCTCTGGTCACGCGTTCCGCAAACCGGCGAGATGCGGCAGTTGATCGTCGAGAACAAAAATCTACTCGGTTTTGCCGGCGTTTCGCAGATGCCGGGCGGCAAGATTTTGTTTGTCAAAAATACCGGCAAAGAAGTCAATATATTTTCGATCGAAGAAAATGGCGGTGGCGAAAAACAATTGACTTCGGGCAATTCGATCAATCAGGGACCAGTCACGACGTCCGACGGGAAATATATCGTTTTCAGTTCGAACCGGACGGGTGTTTTTTCAATTTGGCGGATGAATGCCGACGGTAGCGGCGCTCTCCAATTGACCAACGAACAAACCGCGATTGACGGTCAATTGCAGATTTCAAAAGACTCCCGCAACGTGATTTTTATGCGCCAGACAAGCGACGGCGGAAAATCGAAATTGATGCGGGTTTCGATCGACGGCGGCGCGGCGGTGCCGGTCAATCCCGAAAATAATATGTCGGAATCCTTTCCGCGAATTTCGCCCGACGGTAAACTGATCGCTTACAACACGTTCGAGTTTGATACGAACAATCCGGTCAGCATCGAACCGAAGGTTAAAATCCTCGGGTTTGATGGTGAAAAGATTGACAAAAACTTCAAGGAATTTGAAGCAAAGATCAATCCGGAATACAAATTTTCGCCCGATAATAAATCACTGACCTATCTGAACAAAGCCGGGATCGATAATTTGTGGAGCATTTCGCTCGAAGACAAAAAGAACGAAAAACCGCTGACCGATTTTACATCGGGCAATATCTCGAATTTCGTCTGGTCAAACGACGGTAAAAAACTTTTCATCATCCGCACGATATTCAACAGCGATCTGGTTTTGATAAAAGACAGCCTTAAAATTGAAAACTGATAATGGATAATGGATAATAAAAATCCGAATAATTATCAATTATCAATTATCCATTTTCCATTGAGAAAAATATGGCGAAAATTTCATTTTACGGCGGAGTCGGATCGGTGACGGGTTCAAAATATTTACTCGAATCGAATGGCAAAAAGGTTTTGGTCGATTGCGGTCTTTTTCAGGGCGAAAGAGAATTGCGCGAGCGCAACTGGCAAGATCCGCCGTTCGATCCGAAAGATTTGGATGCCGTCATCATCACGCACGCGCATATCGACCACACCGGATTTCTTCCGCGACTGGTCAAACTCGGTTACGCGGGCAAAGTTTTTACATCACGCGCGACCGGCGATCTGATGAAAATCCTTTTGCCGGATTCGGGACGTTTACAAGAAGAAGAAGCCGATTACCGCAACCGTCATAGCTTGACTTCGCACAGCCCGGCACTGCCGCTTTACGACGAAGCGGACGCGAAAGACGCTTTAAAACTGATTGTCGGGATTCCGAACACGGGCGAAGCCGTCGAGATTTGCGAAGGTTTTAGGGCGAGCTTTATGGTCGCCGGACATATTTTGGGAGCGAGTCTCGTGCTGGTCGAGATGGAAAACGCCCGCGAAAAAGGCGAATCGATCAAATTCTTGTTTTCGGGCGATCTCGGGCATTACGACCAGCCGATTCTCAACGACCCGGCACCGCCGCCGGCTTGCGATTATTTGATGTGCGAATCGACCTATGGCGACCGTCTGCACGGCGAAGTCACTTCGGACATTAGATTTGCCGAAATCATCAACGAAGCCGCGAAACGCAACGCGCCGATCTTGATCCCGGCTTTTGCGGTCGGGCGGACGCAGGAAGTTCTGTATATGATCCGCGAACTCGAAGACACGCATCAGATTCCGTCTTTGCCGGTGGTCGTCGATTCGCCGATGGCGGCGCAGGCAACGCAGGTTTACAATCGCTGGACGGAAGAACACGATCGCGAATATGCTTCGATTCTCGCGAAAAAGGTTCATCCGCTCCGCACCGATTGGATGAAAACGGCTTCGACCCGCGAAGAATCGAAACAGATCAATAATATGAAAGGCGCGCGAATTATTATTTCGGCTTCGGGAATGCTGACCGGCGGACGCGTTCTGCATCACGCGATGCGTGTTTTGCCCGATGAAGACGCGACGATCATTTTTGTCGGTTACCAGGCATCCGGCACGACCGGACGCCGAATCCAGAACGGCGAAGCGTAAGTCCGCATTATGAAGCAATGGATTCCCGTGCGTTGTCACGTCGAAAAGGTCGAAGGATTTTCCGCGCACGCCGATTGGAAGGCGGTTCTGCGCTGGCTTTCGGGTTTGCCGAACACGCCGAAAATGGTTTTTACAACGCACGGCGAACCCGATGCGGCGGCGGCGATGGCGGGGCATATCCGCGACGAATTCGGCTGGAAAGTGGTCGTCCCGCAATATCAGCAAACGATTGAATTGGAATAAAAGTCGGAACAGCGAGCAATAGCGCCTTGTTTAATCCAGCCGGTTAGATATTTCCAACGTAAACATTCAACAGGTCGCTACCGCTCGCTGTTCCGACAAAAAACTACTCGTAGCGCAAACATTCGATCGGATCGAGTTTCGAGGCTTTGAGTGCCGGAAGAACGCCGAAAACCAGACCGATCCCAACGGAAATCAGCAGTGACCCGATAATTGCCCAGGGCTCGATGATGGCGGGCAAAGAGGGAAATACTAGCATGATCAGTTTGCTGATGCCGATCGCGAGCGTGACGCCGACCAGACCGCCGAAAAAGGTCAGCGTCATCGCTTCGAGCAAAAATTGCAGAACGATCGCGCTTTTGGTTGCGCCGATCGCTTTGCGGATGCCGATCTCTTTTGTTCGTTCGGTGACCGATACGAGCATGATGTTCATCACGCCGATCCCGCCGACCAGCAGCCCGAGCGATGAAATGGCGATCGCCGCGATCCCGACGCCGCCGATGATGCCGTCGAATTGGGCGATAAAATTATCGGCGGTTTTGATGTCGAAATTGTTCGGCTCGCCGTATTTGACGCCGCGCCGCTGGCGCAAAATGCCTTCGATTTCCTGCACCGAGTCATTGAGCTGACCTTGTTTTGCCTGAACGATATGCAAAACCGCATCACGGGTCGGCGCGACTTTGCGGGCGGTGCGAAACGGCAGAAAAACCTTGCGGTCTTCTTCGTTCTCGCCAAAAAATCCAGCCTTGCGCTTTTCGATCACGCCGATGATTTCCCAGGTCGTGCCGTTCATCCTGACGACTTTGCCGACGACATCATCGGGATTATCAGGGAAAAGCGCTTCGACCGTATTAACGCCGACGACGAGCACATTGCGCCGTTGATAATTGTCGGATTCCGTGATCCAGCGACCTTGTTTAAGCACCAGATTCGTAATCTGCATATAATTCGGCGTCACACCGTCGGTCAACGCCCAGCGGTAGTTTTTACCTTCGTAAACGAGATTATCGTCAAAACCGCTGCCCCACGAGCCGATGTTGACGGCAACTTGCGCGACTTCTTCG
>CADEFG010000492.1 GCA_902826505.1 uncultured Acidobacteriota bacterium | reverse complement strand
CGCGTCCCATGATGATCGTGCCGGTTCGTTCGTTGATGACGATCTTCGCGATCTTGTCGGGAATCAAACTCAAACTTTCGAGCTGGGCGATGAAACCGACACGATTATTCATAAATTGGGCGGGCAGATTGACTTCGATATTTCGCCCGTCGAGCGCATTGGACGTGCCCGAACCGAATTTGGCGTTGATCACTTCGTTGAGCCGCGCGGCGGTCGAAAAATCCTCGTTGCGCAAAACCAGGGTTAATTTATTGTTTGCCGCCAGTTCGGTCGGCACGACGCGTTCGACCGTCGCGCCGTTCGGGACGCGCCCGACCGTCGGGTGATTGATCTCAACCGAGTTGCCGCCGCCGCCGGCAGAAATTCCGCCGATCGAAACCGACCCTTGGGCGATCGCATAAACCTGCCCGTCAATTCCTTTGAGCGGTGTTAAGATGAGCGTTCCGCCCTGCAAACTTTTGGCATCGCCGATCGATGAAACCGTCACGTCCATCTTCGAACCCTGGCGAATAAACGGCGGCAGATTTGCCGTCACCAGAACGGTCGCGACGTTCTCCGGTTTGAGTCCCGCCGACTCCGCCGAGATTCCCATTCTTTCAAGGAGATTTTGCAAAGTTTGGCGGGCGTAGATATTTTGCTGAACGCGGTCGCCCGTCCGGTTCAGACCGACGACCAGCCCGTAGCCGATCAGTTGATTTGAGCGGACGCCTTCGATGTCCGCCAAATCCTTGACACGCACCGCGAGAACGGCGTCCGTTTGTTGACAGCTCGAAACGGACGGAAAAATGGCAACCGCGAAGGCGATTGCCATTAAAAATCGTTGAAAAACTGTTATTAAGATTGCTGAAAACTGCGTATTTCCCGTGTGTTTAAGCATTTTTTGAAAAGTCGGTCAGCCATTTATCGAAATGACTGACCGTTTAAGTTCAGACTAGAACGGAGATATTTTGTCGAAGAACCGGAACAACCAGCCCGGTGCATTATCTGCTGATGCAATTCCCTTGCCATTCATTTCGACCCGCAAATCGCCGATGAAAAGCGTCTCGATCGAATTGTCGGCGGCAAGATCGTTCGGGCGGACAATGCCGGTGACGGCGACCTGTTCGGTTTCTTTGTTGATCCTGACCTGCTTGACGGCTTCGATCCGCAGATCGCCGTTCGGCAAGACTTCGACGACGCGCGCCGTAATTCGCGCTTTGACGTTGCTGCTGCGGGTCGTCGTGCCTTTGCCTTCAAACTTGCGTTGACCGAGACCGGTCAGAACCGAACCGGCGGTCGACGCGCCGCCGACCGGCAGGGAACTGACGAGCGGCACGATGCCGCCGAGATTTCCCGAATCGCGGTCGCGTTTGGCGGTCGAGGTGACATTCGCGGTCGATTCTTCGACGACATCGACAAAGACCAGATCGCCGACCTGCCGCGCCTTAAAATCGCGCAGAAGATTGGCGTTGACCGCCGAATCGGTGAAAAGCGAGCCGTTCGAGGGTTTGACCGGCGCGGGAACCGGAATCGTCGGCGGTTTTTCCGCGACCTGGACGACCTTCAATTCGGGCACGCTTTTGTTCTTTTTGGCTTTTTCTCCCTTTTTTTTGGCTTGCGAAAAGGCTGCCGAAATGCTCAGAAGAATTATCAGTAAAATTGAAAATGCTTTTAATTTCATAAATTTAAAACGAAACTATGACCAAACCTTCGTCGACGACGACGGCTTGCAGAATCGAACCCGACTGGAGATTTTTGACGGCGATGCGGTCGCCGATCCTGCCGGATGCGCGCGCTTCGCCGCTGATGATGATCTTGAGTTTGCCCGATTGGGCTTCGACACGGACACGGTCGCCGTTTTTGATGACGACGCCCGCGACAAACGCGTCGGACATAATTTCCGCGCCGCCGGAAATCGGTTTGATTGCCGTTAGACCGCGAAGTTGCGCGGTTTCGCGTAAATAATTGGTGAGCGGTTTGGTGATTCGCCGGTTTTCGAGCCGCACATCGGCTTCGGAAATTTTTATATTCGCCGGTAAATCCCTGACCGCGATCAAAACATCGGCAAAGGCTTCGATCACGATATTCGCCGTCAGCCGCCGGATAACTTTCCCGTCCACGCGGATTTCGACCGAAACCGAAAATGGCAGAAAAAAGTTTTGAACCGTCGCGAAATTCGAACGAATTTCAAACGCACCTTTTGGAACTTGTATGATTTCCGGTAAATCTATTTTCAGAATTTTTGCCGAAATCCGCTCGGCGGCAAATTTGGCGGTCAGAAATTTTTCGATCTGCTCGCGAAACTGTGCTTGCGAAACCGTCTGTCCGGTGCGGCGAATCAAAATCTTTCCGGGCGATTCGAGCATGATTTCGACGCCCGCAAATCCGGCGGCGGAAATCGAAAGCCAGATCTGTTCGCGGCTGAGCTCGCGCAGTGCGCCGATGTTCGGCGCATAACCGAGCGAAACCGTTTTTAATCTTTCGAGCTTTTCGAAGTTGCCTTCGATCTGCGCGATGTCGCCGAGTTTGACGACTTCGGTTTCGACCGAGGTTTCAGCCGGAATGCGGATCGTTATTTTGTTCTGGGCTGAAGCCGGCAGACAAAAGAACAAAAAACCATTCACCACCAAGCCGCAAAGAACACAAAGCAAGAAAAATTTTAAATGGTTTTTCCGAGACATTTTTATAAATAAACTTTGTATCCTTTTTTGCTGAGTGGCGAAAAAATTAGGAAACCGCCTGGTTGATCGTGCCGAGCATCCGGTCGGCGGTCGAAATGACCTTTGAATTGGTTTCGTAAATTCGCTGGGCGGAGATCATATTGACGAGTTCTTCAACGACCGAAACGTTCGAGCCTTCGACATAACCCTGATTGACGCGTCCGATGCCGTTCGAATCGGGCGAACCGGCGATCGCCTGACCCGACGCGCCGGTATCTTTGAAAAGATTGCGCCCGAGGGCTTCAAGTCCTGCCGGATTGGCAAAGATCGCGAGCTGAATTTGTCCGACGTTCTGCGCCGTGTTCTGACCGGGAAGCGTTACCGAAACAGTGCCGTCCGTGCCGACCGTGATGCTCGTCGCTTCGGTCGGGATCGTGATCGCCGGTTCGAGCGTTTCGCCCGTCGCGGTGACAACCTGACCTTGATTGTTCAAATGAAATTGTCCGGCGCGGGTATATGCCAGATCGCCGTTCGATTGCCGAACCTGAAAAAAACCACTGCCTTCGATGACCATATCGAGCGGGTTTTGGGTTTCTTTGAAATCGCCCTGCAAAAAGATCTTTTCGCTCGCGATGGTGCGCGCGCCGAGTCCGATTTGCAGACCGACCGGCAAATTTGTCGAAGCGGTTGAAGCGCCGCCCGCCGCCCGCATATTTTGATAAAGCAGATCCTGAAATTCGAGCCGCGTTCTCTTAAAACCGACGGTCGAGGCGTTTGCCAGATTGTTGGCGATGTTGTCGACGTTTTGCTGCTGAACCTGCATTCCGGTCGCAGCCGTTAATAAAGCTCTGTTTGGCATAGTTTTCTCCTGATTGGTTTTTGGCTTTTGGTCTTTGGTTTTTGGTCTTTGGTCTAAATTTGTAAATTTACGTGTTAACCGAAACCACAAAAACCAAAAGCCAAAAACCAAAAACCGATCTCTTACATTTTCCCTAAATCTCCCGAAATCTTGCGTCCGATGTCGTTCATCAGCAGGCTGACGCTTTTTTGGAGCGATTCGAATTCGCGGTTGTTGTTGATCATCGCGACCATTTCGGAAATCGAATTGATATTCGAATTTTCGAGCGCGCCCTGCAAAACCCGTGAATTGACGTTTTCCTGCGGCTGTTCGGCGCCGGTCGCCATAAAAAGCGAATCGCCTTCTTTGGTCAAAGCGTTGGTCGGGTTGTTGAAACGAACCAGCTTCAAACGCTCGAAAACTTGCCCGTCAGCCGCTAAACTGCCGTCCTGACCGATCGAAAGTTCGCCGGTCGAAGGAACCGTGATCGCGCCGTTTTCACCGACGACCAGATCGCCGTTTTTCGTGACGAGCTGCCCGTTCTGGTTCAAACTCAAATTTCCGGCGCGGGTAAAACGAACGCCGCGCGGCGTTTGAATCTGCAAAAAGGCGTCGCCTTCGATCGCCACATCCAAAGTCCGTCCGGTTTGCTGGATCGCGCCTTCCGTAAAATCGGCGGAGCCCGAGGTCAGAACTCCGGCAACGAGATTTTGTTTGTCGCTCGTTCCTTTTTTTTCCGCTTCGTAGGTGCTGTAGAGCAGCCGTTCGGCTTTGAAACCGACGGTCGAAGCATTGGCGATATTGTTTGCCTGCGCTTCGAGCGTGTTCTGACGCGAGCGCATCCCGAGAAAGATCGTGTAAAGTCCGTAATTCATATTATTTTTTTTGCGGGGCGGCGAGATTGAGATTGATGATCAGTTCTACTTCGCCCGG
>CADEFG010000491.1 GCA_902826505.1 uncultured Acidobacteriota bacterium | reverse complement strand
TGAGAAAATTTTACCCAAAATGAATAGGACAACAGTATCCGACCCTTTTCG
The DNA here is from genome assembly GCA_902826505.1 of uncultured Acidobacteriota bacterium. GTDB lineage: Bacteria > Acidobacteriota > Blastocatellia > Pyrinomonadales > Pyrinomonadaceae > JAFDVJ01. The sequence continues at coordinate 4,364 of CADEFG010000491.1, read as the reverse complement.
AGACGAATTTGATAAAAACAGCAATTTGGCGGAAAACTCTCTTTATCGCACGTTCCCTTCCGTCTGTCCGATATGTTTTTTACAAAACGGTTTCTTCGATTAATTTTTTCAAGTCAGGGATTAAAATTCGTGAGCAGCACGGCATCGTTTTGCTGTTGTCCGCGCGATAAAGCCAGACTCTTGCCGTCTGCCGACCACGCGAAATCGAAAATCTGCGTGTTCGGCAGGCGGAGAATGAGTTTTGGCGCGGCGCGTTCCGTTAAAGGCTGCCGCCAGACGCGCGCTTCGCCGCCCGCGTTTTCAACATAATCGAACGCCGCACCGTCGTTCGTCCAGCGCACCGTCGGAATCGATGCCGAAATATTGAAAAGCCGTGGTTCTCCCTCGCCGTCCGTTGACATGACGACGATTTGCAAAATCTGTTTGCCCGTTTCCGGCTGGGTGTTTTCGGTCACATTATAGAACGCCAGCAATTTGCCGTCGGGCGAAAGCGACGGCGCACCGTTCGGGGCGAATTTGTCTGGCGCGGTGAGCGTCCGCGTATCGCCGTTAACGAGAGATTTGCGCCGAATAGAAGTCATTTGCGCACCCTTGTGCAGAAAATACACCGATTCGCTGTCGGGCGAAACGACGGGGGAAAATTCGGTTTCCGTGTCGCCGAAAGTGATTTGCGTTTGATTCGCGCCGCTCACGTCCATCCGCCAGACGTGTTTTCCGTCGCTCCGGCTCGAATTATAAAAAATATATTTACCGTCTGCGGTCGCAAACGGTTGTTCGTTCGTGTCGCCCGCGTTTTGCGTCAAACGGCGCGGCTCGACCGTTTCGGGCGAAATGCTCCACAAATCAATATCACCCATAATTCGGTTCGTGTAAACGATCTCTCCGCTCGGAGTCCAGCTTAAACCGGAGTGACCATCCCGATTAAGATTGCCGAAGGTCAGCTGTCGCAAATTTTGTAAATCTTCCGCCGCCGCGACCCAGAGATGCGAGTTGAGGCTGAATTGCCTGGCAAGCAGTCTTTTGCCGTCGGATGAAAGCGATAAACCGCGATAAATATTAAGGTCGTTCGTGATTTTTTGCAGCTCGCCCGACGGGTATGCGATGCGCCAGAGTTGAAAAAAACGGTGGTTTTCTCTGCCCGCGATGATTAAATTTTCGCCGCCCGGCAACCACGCCGCGTGTTCGATTTGCTTGAGGCGCGGCGTCGGAATTTCTTCGATTTTGCCGGTTTTCGGTGAAACGACGACGAGTGTCGAAGCATAATCCTGCAGCTGATTTTGAAACACGACGGCGATTTTCTCTCCGTCCGCAGTCCAAGCCGGCGCGGCGTTGTAATAAAATCCGGCGGGCGGCTTGCGCCGGAAAAGTTCCTGTTCCGCTTTTGATTCAATCGTTTTGACGACGAAACCGAATTCGCCCGTCGGCGGGTAGAAACGCCATAAAGCGAATTGTTTGCCGTCGGGCGACGGAGAAAACCCAGCCCACGCATTTTCCAGAATTCGCGCTGTCTCGCCGCCCGCGCGCCGGACGGCGAAAATGTCTCCCGCTAAATCAAAACGCCGCTGATTGCGGAAATAAATCGTTTCGCCGTCCGGCGAAAATTGCAGATAACCGAAAATTGTGTGGTCGGCGACCGGCAGCGGCGTGCTCGTTCCCGTTTGCAGATCCTGCAGAAAAATTTTGCCGTCCTTAACAAACGCGAACGAATTTCCGTCGGGCGCGATCACCGGATAGGAAATATCGCCGCTGAACGTCAATTTTTCGAACGACACTTTTTCCATCGGCGATTCCGGGGGCGCGGCGGACGGCAGAAAACGAACGGCGGCAAAACCGGCGACCAGCAAAATCAAAACGGCGATTGCGCCGCCGATTAAAAATGCCGGATGTCGAACGCCGGATTTCGGATGTTGATTTTCCGCAGCTGCCTTATCTGCCTTTCCATCTTTAAAGGTCGGCTCGGCAGCGATAAATTCCGCCTCCGGCGTTTTCCCGTTGTTGCTGATTTCCTCCGCTTTTTCATCTGCCGAGACGACGCGAACGGGGGCGGCGATGCGGTAACCGCGGCGCGGCACGTTTTCGATGAGATTTTGATTTTCTTCCGTTTTTCCCAGCGCGCGGCGCAGCGTGTAAATATTTTGCGTCAAATTCGCTTCCTCGACAAACGAATCAGCCCAGACGCGCTGCATCAATTCGTCCTTTGAAACCGTCGCGCCCCGACTTTCAGCCAGCACGCAAAGAATCTCAAAAACCTTCGGCGGCAAACCGACTCGCTCCGCACCGCGCCGGAGTTCGCCTGCCGCCGGGTCGAGGCGAAATTCGCCGAACTCGTAAAGTTGTTGTTTTTCTTCGCTCATCGGGCTCTTGATAACTTCTTGAGAAAAAATTGAACGGTTTTTGAGGACTTCGCCGCGCTCTTCGCCCTAGATTAAAACTTGCCGGCGAGGCAAAAAGTTTTCATAAACAGTTTACGACAACTTTGTCGAGCGGCAAACCCGAATTCGATATTGAGAGGAGAAAGAAGATGAATAAACTTTGGCTAATCATTCTGACAAGCGTTTTTTCGATGGCGTGCGGCGCGAGCGGCGGCATCACTCAGCCCGGCGCGACTACTGCCGCCGAAGCTAAACCGAAACCGGGCGAGACGGCGATTTTCAAAGTTTCACGCGAAGGTTTCGGCGAAGGCATAATCGAGGGTGTGACCGGCGCGCAGTATGTTATTCGCTACGGCGATTCGACCGTCGTCAAAGAAGAATCCGACGTTTACGCCCTACCGAAAGGCGGCACGGCGAAAAGCGTCAAAGCAGGCGAGATGGTCGCCGCGAAAATCGAATCGGGCGGCAAATACTGGGCGGGCGCGGAAGTTGTGAGCGCGAACGGCGATGTTATCGAAGTCCGCGATTTGTATCGCGGCACGACCGCCAATCTCGCGCCGGATAAAATCGTTGCCGTGCGTCCGGCTGCCGCCGCCGATTTGCAAAAACTCAAAGCCGAATACGATTTCAAACGCCGCGCAAATTCGGCTCGCCCGCGCGCCGATGCCGCCTGGAAACCGAAGCCCGGCGAGCGCGTCGTCGCCGAATGGAGTGCGAATTCGTGGTGGAACGGCACGATCGGCGCAATTAAGGGCGATCGTGCCGTAATTAAATGGGGCAGCAATTTCAAAGACTCGGAACTCGGTGTTGACCGCCTCATGCCCTATCCGAAAGCTGGCGCGCTGCCCGCCGCCGATTCATACGTTTTGGTCAAACCCGACAGCGACAACGGGCAATGGTTCTACGCGCAGGTTACCGGCGGCGCGGGCGAAGTCAAATTTCCGGACGGCAAAACCCGGACAGTCAAGCCGGGTGAATTCATCGCGCTCAATTAAGCAAATGAAAAATAAAATTATATTGCCGATTTTTCTTATTCTTTTTTTTACCGCGTCGGCGCGCGCCGCAACGTTCGTCGTCAATTCGACGAACGACGGGGCGGACGCTAATCTGACGGACAACTTGTGCGAGACGGCGACGGCAGGCGAATGCACCTTGCGGGCGGCAATCGAGCAGGCTAATCAAACCGCCGGAACCGATGCGATCAATTTCAGCATCCTGCCTTTCAACGGTGGGGTCAAAACGATCGCGCCCGCGACGGCTCTGCCCGACATCACCGGAGCCGTAACGATAGACGGCTACACGCAAACGGGCGCGAGCGTGAACACCGCGCTGACGAGCGACAACGCTGTAATTTTGATCGAACTCAGCGGCGCGAATGCCGGCGCGGGCGCGAACGGTTTGACGATTGGCGGAAACGATTCGACGATCAGCGGTTTGGCGATCAACCGTTTCGGGCGCGTCGGTATTTCTCTGGCGGGCGGCGACAACAACGTCATCGCCGGAAATTTCGTCGGCACGAACGCGAGCGGCGCGGTTGATTTGGGTAACGGCTCGGTCGGTATCTACGGCGAATTCGCTTCGCTGTCGAACGGCAATCTAATCGGCGGGACAACGCCCGCCGCCCGCAACATCGTTTCCGGCAACGGCAACGCCGGAATTCTTTTCGAGTTTCAAGCCGTCAACAATGTCGTGCGCGGAAACTTCGTCGGGCTTGCCGCCGACGGCGCGACCGCTATTTCCAATAACGGCGCGGGTATCGGCTTCGGCTCGTTCACCGGCGGCACGATCATCGGCGGCGACGATGACGACGACGGCGCGGCAGACGGTATCGTCAATTCGCGCAACTACATTTCCGGCAACGCGGGCAGCGGCATTTTTCTCGGCAGCGGCGTGACGGTTCTCGGCAACTTTATCGGCACCGACGCGAACGGCGTGCTCGCCCGCCCGAACAACGGCGGCATCACCACAAACGCGGGCAGCGGCACGATTATC
>CADEFG010000490.1 GCA_902826505.1 uncultured Acidobacteriota bacterium | reverse complement strand
AAAGGCATCGGTCTAGGCGACGGCTACGGACTTTCTTCGCCCGACAACAAAAAGGTCAAACGTTTTCTGTCGATCGGTTCGGTTTTTTCCGACTGGGCTAAAACGCAGGAACGGACGACCGCCGAAATGCTCAATGACGGAATCCGTTATTTCGACCTTCGCGTCTGTGTTGACAATAAAGGCGTTTTGATGACCTGTCACGGACTTTACGGCGCGTCGGTCGCTTCGATTTTGGATGATGTTAAAAAATTCACGGACGCCAATCCGCGCGAGCTCGTACTGCTCGGTTTCAATCATTTCTGGGATCGCGCATTTCAGATCGAACAGGGCAAAAAGCAGGGCGAGATCGAAGGTTTGACGAAGGCGAATTGGACTGAGCTTGTCAATCTCGTCAAAACAAAGCTTGACGGCAAATTGGTGAGCGGCAAAAATTTCAGCCCGAAAAGCAAATTGAGCGAGCTCCGGCAATCGAAAAGCGGCAATCAGGTGATCGCGCTATTCGATTCGGACGCCGCGCCCGACGATGAATTTGTTTGGAAACGAAAAGAGGAGAACACGTGGGTCGAAGGCTGGGACATCGACCAATTCAAAAGCGGCACGCTGAAGGTTTTGGAAAATGCAAAAAACGGCAATTACGCCGATAAATTCTACGCGATTCGCTCTTCGGTGACGCCCGACGACAACGGCAAGCTGATCGGGATGGGATTTTTCTCGAAAGTTCATCCGAAATCGAACGGCGAGCTCGCCGATATGACGAATCCGGTCGCGCTCGGCTGGATCAAAAACGAATGGGCAGGGAAATATCCGGTCAATTTGATCTGGGCGGATTTTTACAACCGCGCCGAGCTGATCAGTCTCGCCAAACATCTCAACGGCATCAAAGTTGATTTCAAAAACACAAAGATCGGCGCGGCGACAAATTGGCTGAAGTGGAAACAATCAAAAGACGCCAGGAAATAAGCCGGATTATTTTTTAACGATTTGCGCGCAGTGTTCGGAGAGCAATTTCCAACTTTTGCCGCTTCGCACAAAAACCTGCCCGCAGCGCTGATCGTCGTTGATCTCGCCTTCCGAGTAAGTTCCTTTGCCTTTCCAGCGGCTGCTGACGACGATCGTGTTCCCATTGCGAAACGTTTTGATCTCGCTTCGTTCGACAAAGGTCAGAATATATTTCGGCGACACCAGAAAATCAAGAGTCTCCTGGCGCTCGGAAAGTCCGCCGACCGAAGAAAAGTAAACATATTCGGGCGCGAGAATTTCACCGACCGTTTTCGCGTCCTTTTTATTCCACGCGTCGTCGTATTTTTTCAACGTCTGCAAAACGCTTTCGGTCTGTTGATCGCTTTTTTGCGCGAAAACATTTGCGCCGCATGACAAGATTATCAACAAAAAAATTAACAAATAAAACTTCATTTGATTACTCCAAATTTACGGAAAATTACACGTAACTTTACCCAATAATTCCAACTTTTCCTCATCGGTCGTGATGCGGTCGAGTTCGGGATAAAGAAAATCAGTTTCGCGGATGTCGTGATGATCGCAGAGTTTTTTGAAAAATCCTTCGCGCTCGATCAGCCAGATCAGGCGTTTATCAGGATTTTCTTCGGTTGCCATTCTGGCGATCTCTTCCTTAAAAAACGTGATGTGATTAGCGAGTTTTTCGTGTTCGTCAAAAAACATCTGCGCCGCGCCGCCGCGTTTGATCGCGCCGCGCTCGATATAGATCGGCAAAAGATGCGTGTTTTCGTCCTCGATATGTTTCAGCAAAGCGCGTTCGTATTCATCTAGAATCGAAAGCGCCGCCTCAAACTCGAAATGCAGAAGTTTCTGCTGGTGCCGAAAAAAAATCCGCTCCAAGTCCTGATGAATATCCAATAATTCGCTCAAGTTTCTCATATATGAAAACCGAATATTTGCCTACGAAGGACACGAAGGAACACGAAAAGAAAGCAGGAATTTTTCGTGTTCCTTCGCGGATAATAAATCTTAAACTCCGACTTCCGCTTTTGCTTCGGCAAATTTTTCGACTGCAAATTGCAAATCTTCCCTTTTTCAATTCAACCCCACGCGCCGTAGCAAATCCTCAAAGCGCGGGTCTGAGCGTAATGGGTCAAGGCTTGGTTCAACCCGAAGCCAAACCATCGGTAATTCGCGCTTTTTGTAGGCTTTTTCCAAATAAATAAATGCTTGTTCTTTGTCTCCAAGTTGGGCAGAACAAATTATTATTCTCCAAAAATACGTGCCGCCTTTGTCTTTTTCTTCTTTTTTAGACTGTTCTAGTTGTTTCCGAAAAATGCCTTGCCAACCAAACTGTGTATAAATATTTTTCCACGAATCTAAATCTTTTGTGTTTGCCCCACTTTTGGTTTCAGATTTCAAAAACCATTCAAACGCTTGATTGTCGTCACCTTTTCGCTTAAATGAAGCAGCTATCCAACCGAAACTGGGATTACCATTCTCCATCTCGGCAGAACGGTTAAATTGAGCGATAGCTTCATCATAACGGCGGGCAAAATATAAATTCATTCCCAAAATGCGCTGATTCCACACCGAATTAGGGTCAAGGTCAATAGCCGTTTTTGCCTCATTAATTGCTTGGTCAAATTGTCCCTGATTCGATAAATGAAGGGCGTAAAAACGACGAGCAAATGAAGAATTTGGGTTTAATTCGAGGGCGCGGCGAAAAGATTTTTCAGCGGCGGAAAAATCCCATTCGTAAGTGACTTGGATTTCGCCTAAAATCGTAAATGCTTCCGATAAGTTTCCGTCCAATTGCAAAGCCTTCTCAACCAAATTTTTTGAGATTTGATATTCTTCGTGCGGATTGCCTGCGTAAATGGAAAGAGAGCGATGTGCATATGCTAAGCCAACGTAAGCTAAGGCATAATTCGGATCAAGTTTGATAGCCTGTTCAAAAAGTTCAACCGCTTTGCGAATATCTTTGTCGTTGCGGTTGTCAGTGAGATTCATTCCTTGCAAATAAAGCCGATACGCTTCTTCGTTATTCGTATAACGCTTGGCAGTTTGCGAATTTTCTGTTTTTCCGAATCGCTTTGACAAGACGTTTCCAAAGTCGTTGGCGATTGCGTCCTGCATTGAAAATTTATCCATCGAAGGTTTTTCGCTCTGCAAGGTTTCTTCCGTTTCGCCCGTTTGCACATTTATCAATTGCGAAGTAACGCGAATTTTTCCATCAGCGATTTGATAATTTGACGCGAGAACAAAATCAACTTTCTGCTCTTTGCCGGCGACTAACGCGTTTTGTTCAATGTTGGAATATTTTCGCGTTGCACTCAATTCTCTCACCGTCAAACCTTTGATCGTATTGAGTTTTATAATTAGCGAATCGGCAATTCCGAGTTCGTAAATCAAATCGCGGTTGTCCGTATTGATTGGTTCGGGGCTGTTGGATTAGTTTCGGATTGGCGATTAAAAGATAGCAATGAAATAAGCAAAATCACGCTTAACAAACCGACGGCAATGGGAATAATTCGTGCCGACTGTTTGGGTTTGACGGCGAGAGATGGTTGTTTCTTTGTGTCGTCTTGACTGCCGACCGCTGCTGCCGACTGCCGACTTTCGGGTTTCGGCGCGTCGGGTTCGCTAATTTCCGTTACCTTGGCAACAAAACGATAACCTTTCTTCGCTACCGTTTCAATAAATTTATCGCCGCTTTTGTCATCGCCCAAGATTTTGCGAAGTTCGTGAACGATGCGCGCAACATTCGCCTCCTCGACAAAAGTATCCGCCCAAACCGTTCGCAACAGCTCATCCTTCTCAATCAAACGTCCGCTACGCTCGACCAGATAAACCAGCACGTCGAACACCTTTGGCATCAGCGGCACGGACACGCCATTATTCAATAATTGACGCTCCGCGACATCGAGCCGAAACGATTTGAACTCGTAAAAATGTTTCTCTTTACCACTCACATCGCGCACCGAGAAATTAAGAAGAAAACCCGAAGAATTTTCCAAAGACATATCAGACCTCCGACGTTTATTGTGAATTTGCGAAAACCGCAAAACGTCGGTTGCTTGAAAGCGTCAGGTAAAGATCAGAAATTGTCAGACGTATTATAGCAACCGGCGCAGCAATTAGAAAGGAAAAAGAAAAAAGATGAAAGAAATAAAATTTACGATAATATCGCTTTTGGTTGCCGCATTTGTAATGTGCGCCGCCTTTTCGGTTGATGGGCAGAATAGTGAAGCGCAATCTCTTTTCCGGCAAGGTTTGGAAAAAGATTTTTCGGGCAGTTACGCCGAAGCCGTCGAATTTTACAAGCGGGCGTTAATTTTAGCTCCCAATGACGCAATGATTTTCAACAATCTCGGCGCGGCTTACTATCAACTAAAACAATATGATGAAGCGATTGCCGCGCTGGAGAAAGCAATCACTCTTAATCCAAATTTTGCCAGAT